>NZ_SGWF01000025.1:0-38110 GCF_013337105.1 Paenibacillus sp. JMULE4 | reverse complement strand
TTACGAGAAATAAAGTTTATGTTAATTCACAATCTAATACTGCTTTAACGTTGTTTATAAAGTATTTTAATGCTTTGGGGTCCCTTGAAATGAAGGTTTTTACGAGATCCCAAAGTTTATGGATTTCCGAGTCATCAAGTCCTTGGAATTGAGGTAACAAATAAAGGGCGAGCCCTTCCGCTAAATGCTGGCTGTACTCGCTATCAATAGTAGATCGGCTTTCTAAATAACTGATTAAGCTTTTTATTGTAGCCGGTCCAATCTCTCTTATTGCCATATCTTCTGTCTTTTTCGCAATTAATTTAAGTATGTCAACTAGGTCTGTATTCAATCGGGATGCCCAGTTGCTAACTTCCGAATCATAATTTTCTGGGACCCCGACTCTAATAATTGCAAACCTTCGCATAAATGCGTATGACATATCGAACAATGACGTTTTATCAAATTCATTCATTGTAGCAATTAATCGCCAATCATCGGTTTTATAGAAAGTATCATCAGTATTTTGACCATTTCCAGATATGATGTTTATCCGGTTACCTGTCTTTGAACTTCTATGAGGAAGAAGTGCATTCCCATCAGATAATACTGTGAACAATTGTCCTATGGACTTATCAATTTGGGTTCTGTTAACCTCATCGATAATTAGCCATTGACGATTCACAATGCTTTGAAGCACGATTCCTAGCTCAAATTTTAACGCATTAGTATTACTTGAAGTTAAATCGGGCATATAACCGCCGACGGTATCAAAAGTTGTCCAGTCAGCAGTAGCCGTTGTAACCATTGGGTCTATACCTTGAGCAACTTTTGCAACTGCAAACGCCAAAGTAGTTTTTCCAGTTCCGGGAGGTCCACTAAGGATTATGTGCTTACCGCTATTAAGCGCGGAGCATATTTGGTTAATTATCAGGTCAGAAATCGATAAAGAACCTGAAATAGCAGCTTTTACCTTAACAGGATCAACATTTATATTCGATGGAGCAGACGCAAGATGGTTCAAAATATTTAAATCAATTTCGCTAATCAATGGCATATGTTATTATCATCCTTGTTCTAATTGAGTTCTACTTTGATCTTCAATCAAACTTTGATAAAATGCTTTTATCTCATTTGAAGTTTCCGAATGTAAATAAAGGGATTTCAGACTTACAGGCTGCGAAAATTCAGTTTCAAGAACAACTTCTATCACTAAGTCGGTCCCATTTTCCGTCGGTTGGCTGATTATTTTATACGGCCCTTTGCATGTTAAGTCCGGTTTCACAAAAAATAGATAGTATCATTTTGACTGGGTGATTTGGATTGAAATTTACTTTTTGGAATAGTCCAAGTGTATCTATCAGCGGTAGAAACTAAGTCTCCCGGTCCAATAGCCTCAATCCAATTACTTACAGTCTGAACTGGAACATGTTCCTCGGTCCGAACATCGTACTTTCTGGCGAGATCGGCTATTTTTTCCTGGGTCCTTTTTTTAAGTTGGTACTGTGCTGACTCTAATGTAGACTCACTCATCTAAAGGTTCCTCCATAGGGTCTTCTTCGAAAAAGCTGAATAAATCGTTATCCTCTTCGTTCTCCACTTGCGTTCCAATTATAGTTTGTTTCTTTGCATAAAAATCACGAATAAAACTATCACTTAACACAATATCAAAAAGATCATTGTACTCTTCATTAAGCTCCATTCTTGTCCATTCCCGGCCTTTCTTTTTGAAAGATACCAGTCCAGATAGACCAAGATATTGGGGAAAGTATTGATGACCTTTAGGGTTAAGTTTAATACTCTGCATCGAATAGTTGACAATGCCATCGCGATAATCTTTTATAGCGTTCTCAAGTTCTGTTTCTTTTTCTAAATTATCGTCTTCATCAATTATTGTATTTAATAAATACCATTCCCATTTGTTTAAGTATCCAAACTTTTTCAATGCCTTTATAGTTGCCCTTAAGGGATGTAGCGGCTTGTTTTTACCTGCTGGTTCTTTTTTTCTGACCCCAAAAGGAAAATAGAACTCTAGTAGTGATCTCGCATAAAAATCCTGATACAGTGCTTTAATTTCAGCCTGTCCTTTGGGATCATCTTCTTCAAGACTGTTTAAATCATTTTCAACCGATATTAGAGTTAATAAATCTTGTCCTAATGGGGATATTACACTTTCAAATGTCGGAATTTTACGTTCTGATAAGGAATTGTAATTTATAAAACCTAAATGCTCAAGAACACTTTTTATTGTACGTACGGCCCCACTTCTGTTCTCACCACTTATGCCAATAGCGTCTGCGATATCATTTTGCAGTTCTTTACCCCAAGTTCTGTTGTTAACAAGTTTTTCATTTGATATGAAATCGGCAAGCCCTTTGAATTGGTTAAGGAGTTTCGTATCTATATTCCTTCCTTGATAATCCCAGCCTTTTAAGTCCATTTTAAAGCCTCCAGTTAGTCCGTAAGTAATCCTAATAAAATTGCTACTTCACTCGAATCAATTCTTTTCCCTGAGACGGTTGACTTCGGAAAATTCACTCCAGATTGTTCAATAAATAGTCCTGATTTAGCCAGGTTACATTTTTAACAATAACACAACCAAGGGATATATTGTAACTAACATTATCGTTAGGAAGATTAAGGGTTCGAAGAAACTCATCTAATGACTTAGCTCCATTAGCTTGCTGATAAGTATTCCAAGCACTTACTACGGATGTAACAACTAACTTATCGAATATCCCATACCCTCGAATAAGTCTACTGCCTTTTTCCAAGAAGAAGATCGGTGAACCCTGACTTATAGCCTTAAAATTAGCTCTCCTAAGCCACATATTGACCTCACTGAAACTATTCTCCTTACATATACGGGTCCATGTTGGATTTACTATTGCTACATATCCTTCATTATAATCCATTTTTATCACTCCCTAAAGTCAATTATTAGGAGATCATTGGGAATAAACCGTTTGGAATTATATATCATTAATATGTCACAAAGATATTGGGTAGTCCTGAACTTACATTTGGATCAATCGATGTTCAATTCGAGTGAGCTGAAAAAAATTTGAATCGATTCTTTTTACAGGTTACATGGAAAAAGTGTAATATCCTCTATTTCGATGTTATAATTTACCTTAGTGGATCTAACGACAAGAAAAAGAAAGGGCGAATCTAATGTCGTTTCAAGTGCCTATAACAATACAAAAAGCAATTGAAAATATCGAGCAAAAGAAATACTTTCTCCCATCAATTCAGAGAGAGTTTGTTTGGAAACCAGAACAAATCGAACGTTTGTTCGATTCAATCATGAAAGGATATCCTATTAGCTCATTTCTATTTTGGCTCGTAGAAGACGATACCATTGAAGAATATCAATTCTACGAGTTTATCCGCGACTACCACGAGAAGAATAACAGACACAATCCAAAAGCTAGTATAGTCGGCGAAAAATCCATTACAGCTATCTTAGATGGCCAACAGCGGCTTACTTCTCTATATATTGGTCTTAAAGGATCATATGCCGAGAAAATGCCATACAAAAAGTGGAAGCATGATAATTCATTTGAAAAGAAAGAGCTTTACCTTAATCTTTTGAAAGTATCTAAAAACCCTGATTATACATACGATTTTCGATTCCTTAGTAAGAAGGAGAAAGATGCTCTATCTGAGGATAACTATTGGTTCCGTGTGGGGGAAGTATTAAAGTTCAAGAATATGAATGACGTATTTCAGTACCTTAGAAGCAATAACATCGCTCTAAAGCCCCATATTTACCTTTGAGTCTTTTCTCCTTATCCACTACAATATGAATTAACAAAAGTGGAGGGATCAAAGATGCAGCGCAAGAGTTACAGCATTGAATTTAAACAACAGCTCATCCAAGAAGCCTTAGAAGCAGGCAATGCCAGCCAAGTTGCAAGACGACATGGAATAGACGGGAAAATGCTCGCTCGTTGGATTCGTCAATCGAAGCATGCAAACTGGAAAAACGCATCACCAGAATCCAAAAAAGTTGCAGCCTACACTCCATCATCCAAAGAGTTTCAAGCGTTAGAGCAGGAAAACGACAAATTGAAAAAGCTGTTGGGCGAGAAGGATTTGGAGATTGCGATTCTTCGTGATCTCGTAAAAAAGGTGAACCCCGCCTATCGGACAAAATAGAGATCGCCGACAAATGGATTGCGCGGGGTTATAAAGCTGCAGTGGTGCTGCGAATCGTCGGCGTCAGTGAAGCGACGTACTATTACCGGAAGAAACACTTCAAGCAAGAGCGAGTGTATAACGGCGGACGGCCGATTCCCGGCTTTTCCTTGGATCATAAGCGGCGTCCCGTCAGCGATGAGCAGATCAAGGAATGGCTGATGGAGCTTATTGCCGGGGAAGAAGCGACTTACGGTTACCGTAAATTAACCGTATGCCTGAAACGACAGTATGGGCTGATCATTAACAAGAAAAAAGTATACCGGCTGTGTCAGGAACTGGGCATCCTGCAGCCACAACGCCGGAAGCGAATCCAATATCCCCGAAAGCTGGCGAACAACCGTGAGATTTGCGCTTCGAATCAGCTTTGGGAGATGGACGTGAAATACGGCTATATTGCAGCAGAGCAGCGTTTCTTTTTCTTGCTCAGCCTGATTGACGTCTACGACCGATCGATTATCGACTACCACATGGGCCTCTCTTGTGAAGGGAAGCATGCTGCGCAAATCCTGCAGAGAGCGTTATGGAAACGGCGGCTCTTTGAGAAAGATCAGCTGCCCGTGGTTCGTACCGATAACGGCCCGCAATTTATCAGCCATGCTTTTGAAGAAGCATGCCTGGAGTATTGTGTAGAACATGAACGTATTCCTCCGAAAACGCCGAATAAAAATGCGCATATCGAAGCATTTCATGCCATTTTAGAACAAGAGTGTCTCTCCAGGCATGAATTTGAGAGTTATCAGGATGCATACCGTATCGTATCTGACTATCTCTTGTTTTATAATCAGCGGCGGATCCATGGAAGTTTGTATGATCTATCCCCGCAGGAATTTCATCAAGCTATGCATCAGCAAGCCGTAAAACCGCTTGTGATTAAGGTATGATGGATAAAGCCCTTTACATGGAGGGGCGGGCATGATAGGCTTGTTAGCCTCGCGATGCATGTGTTATCCGCATCGCCCTATCGCGAAAAATCATGCCCGCTGGAGGCTCCATGTCAAGGGCGACAACGAGCGACAACGACGTAAATCAATGAGAAATTACGCAATCGTGTGAATAAGGGTGTAAGACTCTAAAGTTACGGGTTTAAACCGATCGAGGGGAATTTTGCTTCCGAATGTCTTACGCTGCTGTATGAACAAATTGTGAGGACACCAACAATAAACTATTACTTGGAGGAAGGACAAGAACTTGACAAGGTTCTTAATATTTTCATACGGGTTAATAGCGGCGGCACCCAGTTGAGTTATTCTGATCTGTTATTATCTATTGCTACAGCCCAATGGAAAGAACGCGATGCACGAGAAACTATTACAGAATTTGTAGATGAAATTAATGAATATGGCGATACATTTGATTTCAATAAAGATCTGGTGCTTAAGACTTGTCTGGTTTTATGTGACTTTCCAGATATCGCATTTAAAGTGGATAATTTTAATGCCAGCAATATGCGGAAAATTGAAGAAGAATGGGACAATATTGCAAACGCCATTCGTACGACTGTAGAGTTGCTTTCTGGATTCGGATTCAATTATAAAACATTGACCGCAAATTACGTTGTTATTCCGGTCGCATATTACCTGTATAAAAAAGGGATACCCAAAAATTACGTTCAATCATCAAGCTATCGCGATGATCGTGAACAAATAAAGAAGTTCATCCTAGTTTCTTTGATAAAACAAATATTTGGTGGCCAGCCTGATAATGTCCTTCGGCCGATTAGAGATATTATAAAGAATAATTTGGATCAATTCCCATTCAAAACAATTAAGAGTGAATTAAAAGTTTCAAATAAAAACTATAAATTCGATGAGGAAGAACTCGGGGAACTGCTTTACACCAAATATGGTGGAAAATATGCATTCTCTCTCTTATCTCTTCTATATCCTAACTTGGATTATCGGAATACATTTCACCAGGACCATATCTTCCCGCGTAGCCTCATATCGTCAAAAACTAAGCTAAGGAAAAAAGGAATTAAAGAAGATAAAATACAATTTTACTTGGACAACTATGATTACATTGGTAATATACAGCTACTGGAAGGCGTTCCGAATCAAGAAAAATCGGATATGGAATTCGATAAATGGTTATCAAAAGAATTTCCGAAGGATCTTGATAAAGCAGATTATAAGAAAAACACTATATACCTGATGTCGCATTAACCCTCGATAACTTTGAAGAATTCTTTGAGCAACGTGAGGAGCTGATTTTTGAAAAATTCAAATCTATTTTAATTGATTAACTCAACTTTCGCAGCTTAGATTGGCAAACAAACCCTTGATATAACTGGGTAAAGTGCTCATCCATTGCTGGACTTGACTCAAAACAGAAGACTTATCTCGTTTGCTCTTGGTTTTGGACATCTCCATGAAGAAAGTGATCAATTGTTGTAGTGCAGTTTTCAGGTCTAAATCCCGAATTTCATCGGAGAGCAGGAAAAACAGGCCGCCAAGAGAACGAGGGTCGTTTTCATTTCGTCGCTCCCACTCCATGACCAGATAACGTGAAAAGACAATGGTGGTATGGCTGATGAGCATATCGAAGGAGCGGCCCTGAAACTCCGAACCGAGTTTCAGATACGATTTGGCAAACTTAAAGAAGGTCTCAATGCTCCAGCGAATGCCATAAATGCGAACGATTTCCGCATCGGTGATGGTGACGTCTGTACTTAGAATGGCCAACCAATCCCGTCTGCGATTCCGATTTTGAACAAAGACAAGCTTAATGAGCATCCCGCCATCAAGCTGTACAATGACCGATCCCAGAATCTCGGATGATTTCGTTTTCGGTAGTCGTGCGTGCAGTTCACGCAAGGTCAGCCGCTCCGTCCCGAAACGGTAGCCTGTTTCATGTCTTTGATCATTCCGATCACGTGAAGGCCGCGCCCCATCAGTTCTCGCAACAGGGGAGCTTGCGTAAACCAACTGTCCATCAAGACAAAGTCGGCACTGAACCCGGCTTTGAGCGCACGGTCAAGCAATCCGATGACAGCATCGGGTTTGCGCGTCATGGATTCGCAGCGGCGTTTGTATCCATGTGTACGCTTGAGCAGCCGCTCCTTCATCTCACAGAGACGATTCGCGATCTTCGCAGAGCTAAGCATGACAAAGTCGATGGGAGCAAAGCTGAAACCATCCGACCAACCGAGCGTCAGCATCGTATATCCCCGAGCATAACGACCGGTTGTATGGTCGAACACGCGAGCAAGTAGTTCCGCTTTTTTGCTGCGATCCCGGCGCAGAACAGAGTCATCTACGATGAAGGCTCGAATGCGAAAAGCGGATGTGAGCGACTCAAAGTGCTGAACAATCTTGAGGCTGAGCATATGTAAAAACCGCCGCCACGCAAATCGTGGGTGATTCAGGAAGCGATAGACAACATCTTTGCCAGGCAGGGATTGCCGGCGTTCGCTATCCAACAACCGAAACCAATTCCGCCCTTCAAATACAAGCGTAAAAATGAGTTGGAAGATGGCGAGACTGGAAAGGCCAAATGACTTAGAGATACCGGCTTTACGCAACAAGTTGCCAATTTGAAGAGTAGATAGGGCAGCAGAAATTCGTTGTTCCGCCTTTTCAGACGAAGTTTTGTGGTGTACCATAGAGTTACACACCTTTCGTTTGGGATGGTTGCTCGTCACTTCCATTTTACCAAATCTGAAAGGTGTTTTTCACTTGTCAACACCATCTGAAATATGCCGCTAACCCCTTGTCATGCTTGGCATCAGGCAAGAATTTCAGGTGCGAAAGTTGAGTGATTAAATACAAGGCGGCGGAGAATATTATTCCGCCGCTATTCATTTTCCTCTGAAGCTACTTATTCTTGATTTTCCCACCGTATATTACCCACACATGACCATCCTTATCAAATACCAGTTCGTCTTTCTCCAAGTCTATCCGATTTTCTTTCGGAGTATATACTTCTAAATAGGATAAACAATAAGCAAGCTTCCCTTGATACCGTTCATTTGCTTGATCCCAAAGCCGTAGTATCCTTTCGTTTTGTTCGTTTAACAGCGCCATTTCATTGATCATAGATTTAATTGCTTGATGATCGGACTGAGTCAAGACCCCGATATATTTACCGTTGTTCTCGACCCAATTATCATCAACACGATTTCTCTCCGATAATTGCTCAAGAGATTTTCTCGAAAACAATTCGATTACATTGGACATATTAATCCCCTCCCTGTCTTTACCATACACAGGCATCTTTCAAATTTCCAATCATATCAGCAGATCCATATCCCCAGTTTTTCTCAATTAACCCATTAAAGTATTTATGAAAACAAGGAATATTCGTATAATGAAAATGTGCTGTTGATTCCATGTAAGGTGGTGAGACATATTGTCGAGACGAATCTGTCCACGCTGTGGTTCCAAAAACACAGCTAAAATATTGTGGGGTATGCCCCCCATGACCTCTAAATTACAGGAACAACTTGAGAAAAAAGAAATTATTCTTGGTGGTTGTTGCATCGTTATCCCTACCCCAACTCACCATTGTAATACCTGCAAAAAAAACTATGGTGGCTGCTATTTTGAGATACCTACATACGTCAAGGAACTGTATTTCTATATTGGAGGATTTTTCGGTACATCTCACCAAGTATATTTAAATACTAAGACATCGGGTTTGGTATTGAAATACGTATCCTCTGAAGGATATGGTGTGGATATTAAAAATGATTGTGATGGCATTGATATCCTACGTGTTCCAGTACATGATCAATGGATTGAATTTAATGATGATATGCTTCATTGTTATTTCATTGACTGGAAACCCAGATACGTAGATAAAAATGTATTGGATGGAACTCAATGGGGACTCGAAGTAACATTTGAAAACGGTACTACCATCAAACGTCATGGCAGCAACGATTATCCCCCTCATTGGAACAAACTAATTAAGTTGTTCCAAAAATATGGTTTGCCCGCGATTGAATAAGTAGAATGCCGTAAGGTTTACATATCTAAAAACATTTTTCGATACCAAGCATAGAGTTCGTCGTCAGTCTTGAAGTTGGGGACATTGCCCTCAATTCGACCATTCCGCCACTCACGGTCAAACTCAGAAACAGTAGCAAGACGGAAAGTTTTTATTTGGTTGTGTTCCGATACGAAAGTAAAACCAGTTGAATTTTTTGCTGTAATATCCCCATAGAAAACTCGGCCACGATTGGTATCAAAAAAGGTCAATCGTGTTTTTCCGGATTCTTCGGTAACAGTAACATCTAAAGCAAGAAGCTGACCGACTCCCTCCACTTCCACGAAATAAAGTGCGTTATTATTAATCATCGTGTCACCAACTTTTCGATAAAATAGCAATGCTTTAAGCTAAGAATATAGAATGGAAAACCCACGTACATAAAGTTTAATTCGTATTTTGCAAAATAACAATTCCATATTATAAATGTGATACTTATGCTGATTGGTAATCCTCTGTAGACTTCAGCATATGGAAGAGCCGAGCACCCAACCGAGTGTTCGGCTCTTTTACTATCGGTTCATTAACAGAATGCAGTTCTTTCTGAAAACACGCCAATCAGGCTGTTTTATACAATAATTTATTAAAGGAGACGATGTTCATGGCTGCTAATGTCGAAAGCATGTTTTATGTTAGGGAGGCACCTTGGCACGGACTTGGGAATCGTGTGGAACAGGCTCTCAGCTCCGAGGAAGCCCTAAAGAAAGCAGAGTTGGATTGGACCGTCATTCAAAGGCCAATTCAAACTGATGCTCAAATGGAGATCCCAGGTTACAAAGCAAACATCAGAGCAACCGACCAAAGGATTCTAGGAGTAGTAACTGACCGTTATAAAATCGTTCAGAATCATGAAGCTTTTGCATTTACTGATGAACTTTTAGGGGAAGGAGTAAAGTACGAAACGGCGGGTAGCTTGCAAAATGGGAAGAAGGTCTGGTTGTTAGCGAAGCTGCCGGAGAATTTCAATATCACTGGGGACAGCGTTACATCATATTTAGTATTTTCAAACAGCCATGATGGCAGTGGAAGTATTAAAGTTGCAATGACACCTATCCGGGTAGTTTGTCAAAATACGCTTAACCTAGCGCTTAACAATGCTCAAAGGATCTGGTCCACAACTCACAAAGGGGATATGAAATCCAAGTTAGATGAAGCTAAAAAGACATTGCTGCTTGCTGAGTTTTACATGGACAGACTGGGCGAAGAAGCCGAACGCTTGAATAAAATTAAGCTTCCCGATCATAAGGTCATGGAATACATTGACATGCTCATTCCCATGCCTGATAACCCGAGCAAGCTTCAGGAGAAAAATGTTCATCAGCTTCGGGGTGATATGCAATTGAGGTATTTCGAAGCTCCAGACCTTGATCATGTTGGAAAAAACGCTTATCGTTTCATTAATGCTGTATCGGATTTTGCCACACATTCAAAGCCGCTTCGAGAAACCGCGACATTTAGAGAAAACCTATTTATGAGAACGATAGAAGGAAATCCGTTAATTGATAAAGCATATGAACTTGTACTTGCCGCGGTATAATCCTAATAGGATTGCCGCGGCATTTTTATGTTCCGATTCATGGATTACATTCAGAGCTGAACACGACACAAGTGTTCGGCTCTTTCTATTTCAGCAAAATTGGAGGTTATCGAATGAGCGAATATATCCCTTCTGAAATCAAATCGCTCCTAGCGGAATCATTGTGCGAGAAGCAAGGTAGCTATATTATCGAGGAACTATTTCAACGGTTCCCGACGACAACAGAGTTAATTGATGTGACCGAACAAGAACTCGTAAGAATCAGAGGAATAGGCATGGGCAAGGCACGCCAAATAACGGCCATGCTAAAGCTCGCAAGAGCACTTTGCGCACCTGTAAAAGAGCGATATACCATCCGTAGTCCGAGGGATGTCTTCGAACTGCTTGAACCGGAATTACGGTATCAACAAAAAGAACACTTCATCTGTCTATTTCTCAATACGAAAAACCACCTGATATTCAAAGAAATCATTTCGATAGGCTCCCTAAATGCTGCAATTGTTCATCCTAGAGAAGTCTTTCGCGCAGCCATTAAACGTTGCAGTGCCTCCATTATTTGTGCTCATTCCCATCCGAGTGGAGATCCCACACCTTCCAGTGAGGATATTGAGTTAACAAAACGGCTTATTGAGGCGGGGAACATCGTTGGAATTGAACTTCTGGATCACGTCATTATTGGCGGGCACCGCTTTTATTCGTTGAAAGAAAACGGATTGATGTAATATGGGAGGACAAAAGATGATTGCGACTCTTCAAGCAAATGTATTGGTAGAAACTGAAGGGCTTACACATGACCAATGGCTGGAATATCGGCGCAAAGGGATTGGCGGGTCAGACATTGCGGGGATATGCGGTTTAAGCAAGTGGAAACGGCCTATTCATGTATTCTTAGAAAAAATCGGCCAAGCTCCACCAGAATCACAAAGTGAAGCTGCTGAATGGGGCACTTTATTGGAACCGTTGATTGCGGATAAGTTTGCTCGGAATCATCCAGAATGGGCCATTACTGAGAAGAAGGTCATTTACTCGCATCCTAAATATGAGTGGGCTTTGGGCAATTTGGACCGGATGATTATTTGCCCTGACCGCGGCCGCGGCATCTTAGAGATTAAAACTGCAAGTGAATATTTGAAACACGAGTGGGATGATGGAAATATCCCCGATTATTACTTCGTGCAGCTCCAATGGTATATGTTCGTATGTGGATTAGATTGGGGATATTTTGCAACTCTGATCGGTGGGAATAAATATCGGGAATATGAGGTTTACCGAGACGATGAACTTATAGGGCAGCTTCTACGTCTTGCAAGCGACCTCTGGTACAACCATATCCTGCCTCGAACCCCCCCTCCTTTTGATGGATCTGATGCTTCTACAAATCTATTAAATCGGCTATATCCTGATGCCTCAGAATCGAGTATCAAACTGGAGGATGTCGGACTGATAGAAAAATATTTGGAGAAGAAGCAGCAAATCAAGGATCTGGAAGAAGAGTTTTCTGAGGTTGAGAACTTAATCAAAGCAATTCTTGGTAATCATGAAATCGGTATTTGTGGGAATTACCGAGTGAAATGGGAAAACCGTAGTAGGACCGGAGTGGATGGCAAGCTATTGAAAGAGAGATATCCGGACATATACCAAGAATGCCTTAAGTTTACGAAGTTTCGGCAGCTCAGTATTAAACAGGAGGGTAAATTCCAATGAGTGATCATAATCAATCCTTGTTTGAACGCCTTAATGCCCCGTTCCCCTATTCCGAGTACCGATATGACAGCTTTGGTGATCACTGCTATATCAGTGGACAGGCCGTTACGGAACGTATAAATGAAGTGCTTGGGGTTGGGTTTTGGAAGTATCGGGGGCTTTATGAAACGGAGAAAATCATTCATGATCCGAATGGAAAGAATCCGCGAGTCAAAATTTATGTGGAATTCAGCTTCTTTAATCAAGAACTTAAAGAGTGGATCACGTTCATCGACGTAGGCAGTGAGCAAATTAAGCCAGGTATGAATGAAGGCGACGCAACAAAATCGGCCATAACAGACGGGATGAAAAAATGCTCCAGCCGGATTGGTATAGCCAGCGACCTTTACAAGGGCTTGATCATATGGGACAAACAGAAGCAGCAGGTGATCGTTCCGGACAGTTATAAGGCCTATTATGAGAAGCTGGGGTGGGAAAAAGGCAAAGAAACTGATGAGCCAAAACCAACTGAAAAACAAACGAGCAACGGCAATAGGAAAAATGATTTGGCCCAAAAATTAAAGGGCAAAAGCACCCCAATCCAGAATCAGATCAAGACTTTTTGGCAGGAGTTAGCCGGTAGTCTGGATGGCTTCGATGAATGGTACAAAAAGAAGCAAGAAGAAAATGTTACGGATCAGCAGATCCTAAAGTTGTTGGAAAAGAAGCTTGTTGAGAAAAAAGGTGCGGCTATTGCATGAAGTAGCTTTCGTGGACATTAATATTCGAAACAACGGCTGGTAGTGTTCCGGCCGTTGTTTGCTATATAAATCTTTGTCATTACAAGGAGATAAATCGATGTTTAGAGGGACCAAATACATTACCCAAGGGATAAATGCTGAAATTCCTGCATTTTTGCAAAATATCCTTTGGTACATGATCGAAACGATGGAAGTCTCAGAAAAAGACTACCTTCAGATTTTTCAGTTAAACCAAGCTTCTGAAAGAGGAGTAATCAGGCAAAGGATAATACATACTCAAGAGCAGCCCCCTTTCCAGAAGGAATACATCATTCATACCAAACAAATCGTGACAGCCAAGATTTATGTAATCGATGATAAGACACATTGTACGATGCTTCTTGCAGATGAATATTAATGGACGGCCTGAGAGCGCAGTATTATGAGATGAAATTATATATTATACCTATAGACGTTATGCTAGATAACGGTCTTCGGGAGGAGGGAGGGAACATAGTTCCCGGATCATAGAACACTATTTTTAAGAATTTATTTCCCTTTATCACGAAAAATAAGAATTTGTTTGATGAGATTGTATACAGCCTCTTGTTCCGACTCGGTACGACCACTTAGTTGAAAGGCGATTTTCTCGATTACTTTTTGATTAATATTGACCAAATTAGGATAATCGAAGCTAAATAGATCCTCCAATGTAACATTTAAAGCAGATGATATCTTGTCAAGAGTGTCAACTGTAGGGCTTTTCTGCCCTCGCTCCAGTTGCCCAACATATGATGGGGTTAGACCCGCTCTAAATGCAAGTTGTTCCTGACTGATATCCCTCTGTTGCCGAATAATCCGGATTCGCTCACCGACCTTTTGTGCAACTTTGCTCACATCCCCTCACCTCTAAGACAACGATAAAACTATAAAGGAATGTCAACAACGCACTATAGTTACTCATTTAAATAGGTACTATTGTAATTGACACACTAACTTAACCCCCATATAATCAAAATATGTGGAAAATTGTAGAATAATAAAAATCAGGAGGGACTAGAAAGTGTATAAAAAGTGGTTCTTTATTTGCTCATTAATTGCAATTATCTTTTTCTCTGTAGTTGCCGGTTCATTAACTGGCGCAACTTTACTTCTTGGCTTAGTAGTAGGCGCGTTATTATCCGCAACAATTGTTTCGACTAAATCAAAATTTGAAACAAACAAAAGACGAAATCAAAAGTATGCTTTATCTGAACCGATTAGTCTTGAAAAAATACTTGATCTGGTTAACATGAACCTTAAGCACAAGAATTTTGTTGGAGCTAATATTGAGTCTGGAAGTGTTGTAGTTCTTACGAAAAAATGTAAATACAGATTAACCAGTTCGGACTTAGAACTTACGATTTATGAAGAATTACAACCTGCTAAGATGGTAATGTATAAATTCCTGTTTCGGCCAGCTCCTCCAATTATCCTTGCTAACGAAGCAAGAACAATTATTCCACTCATTTATGATGCGATAAACAATTCGGAAGTAAAAACGGCAACGGCATCCTAAACAGAAAATAACTTAAACCATATTAAAGTGAGGAGATGCCGATTTGGAAATATATGTCGTAATTTCAACTACCTGAATCCGTGATAGTTCTTCTGTGAAAAAGAAGAAAAAGAAAGGAAATCGCATCTCCGATGGTGAATTTTAAAGGAACCATGAATGATCCACTTTCACCTGCGAGGTGCTACATATGAGAATCCAATTCACCCAATCTAAGGAAATTCTGTTGACTACGCATGCTGGCCTGGCCACCGTCGGCGCCTTGCTTTCCCATACCCGATTGCCGCAGCGTCTCAATCGCTCCACCGTGAAAGGAATGGAGAACCCGATTCACAGTCATGGCGATGTCATGACCAGCTATCTTGGCTTGCTTTGCCAAGGCAAAAGCGACTTCGACCACATCGAACCTTTCCGAAAAGATCCCGTATTCCAAACCTGCCTCGGTGTCCGCAAGGTGCCGTCAAGCCCGACGCTCCGTCAGCGTCTGGATGCCGCAGCTCAAACGATGAATGCCAACTGGAACGAGATCCTGCTTCAAGAATCCGCCGATCTGATTCGAAACGTAAAAGCACCTGTAACCGGACTGACAGCAGGCGAGCATACGGTGATTCCGCTGGATATCGATGTCTCTCCGTTCGATAACTCCGGTACGAAAAAAGAGGGTGTTTCGTTGACCTACAAAGGCACGTTCGGCTACGCCCCCATTTTCGCCTACCTCGGACAGGAGGGGTATAGCGTGAATGTGCAGCTTCGGGAAGGCAGCACGCACAGTCAGAAGGATGGCGCTGATTTTCTGCGCGAAAGCATCCAGTATGCCCGGCGCATCACGAAAGAGCGCCTTCTCGTGCGGATGGATTCCGCTCACGACAGTCTGGAAAATCTGCAGGTGTGTCATGCTGAGCCAGAGGTCGATTATATCATCAAGGTCAATCTGCGCAATACATCCAAGGAAAGTTGGCTACGGATCGCCGAAGACAAGGGCATGGCCTGTGAGCAGCGCCCCGGCAAGACGGAATACATGGGCGTGATCGCCTTTCCCGAAAAAGGCTTCGATCAAGCCCTTCGTCAAGTGTTTCAAGTGATCGTACGGACGATCGACCGTGAAGGTCAGATGCTCCTGTTCCCGGAAATTGAAGTGAACGTCTATTGGACTTCTCTTACCTGCTCGCCGTGGCGTGTCATCGAGTTGTATCGCGATCACGGCACGAGCGAACAATTTCATAGTGAGCTGAAGACGGATCTGGATTTGGAGCGACTGCCCGCCGGCAAATTCGATACCAACGATCTGGTTTTGCACGCGGGGGTGTTCGCTTACAACCTGCTCCGCATCATGGGGCAGGAAAGCTTGCGCCAAGACGATGCTCCGATTCGGGGAGGCGTACAACGTCGCCGCATCCGCACCGTGATTCAAAACATCGTGTACATCGCGGCTAGAGTCAGCCGACACGCTCGTCAAACGATTTTCAATTTTGGGCGATACAGTCCCTGGTTTCAGACCGTACGACGAGTGTACCAAGCGTTTGCCTGAATCCATTTTTCGCCATCCAGACCAACCCAAACTGCTCTTCCCTGTTCCGGCCTTACCGTAAACAGCAAGGCTTATTGAGCATGCCTTGCTTGATGGATTCTGTCATTTGTAGATTTGTTTTCATCACGAATCTTTAGCTGATGGGGGGATTTCCGATTACTTTTTTCCATATACTGCCCTCTCTGGCGGAGTGGACTTAAGTTTGTCACGGATTCAGGAACTATATTTGGCTGGATGTTTATATCGAAGTTGCAAAGAAACTTTGTCATCTTCACCACGATATCAAATTACATAGTGGTCAAAGCAATCCTAGCTTTATTTACTGGATGGGCCGTTATGCCCTTCTATTTGATCTTATATGTCTTCAAATTCATTCGTTATATAACAAGAGGCTCCAGTTCAACAAAAGCATAAAAATGCAAACGATCTGAAATTTCGGAACGTTCTACCGAGAGTGAGGCAATGCCTCACTCTTTTTTTGTTTAAATTCAGATACTGACTAAATCCCGGACATAAATTTATTGTTTTATTACAACATATTCAAGTACTTTTTTTAAATTATTTCTAAATAGTAATAACCAAATATAATCAATGATGGTGAAACATAATCAACAATAATGTAATATAATGAAAGGCTGGTGAATCTAATGTTTCATGATTATGACGACATTATAACGGTTGAAGAATTACTGGAAATGTTGCAAATTGGTAGAAATACCGCCTACCGTTTACTTGGCACCGGACAAATTAAGTCAGTCCGAATTGGAAGAAAATATCGGATTCCCCGCGAATCTGTTATTGAATATATCTTCCAAAAATGTAGATGTTGACATGGACATGCCAGTAGAATTCAATTACATAATAAAGGCATAGAGACCTCTGAAAAATGCTTCGGGTCTCTATGCTGTAACCGTCAAGTCCTTTTGAACATTTTTCGATAAATAAGATTGAACACTTTTAGCTGAAAATCGTTTGCCGATGTTTAAGACGATAGCTGTCACCCTGCAGTTGAATAATTTCACTCTTGTGTAGGATGCGGTCTAGGATCGCCGTTGTAATTGCTGGATCACCAAGCAGCTCTGCCCATTCCTCGGGCCCCTTGTTCGACGTAAGGATGATCGAGGTTTGGCCGTAGAGCTTGTTGATGAATTGAAAGAATAAGTTCGCTTCGATCCGATCCATTGCCATAAACATAAGATCATCCATGATCACAAGGTCGGATCGATAGATCCGCTTCATTTTGTATTGGGAAGCCCTTGAAATGGCCTCCGTTTTTAGCAGTTGAACCAGTGTGTCCATGGTCACAAAGCTAACCTTGTGGCCCTTCTTTAGGGCCTCCACGGCAAGGCCAATCGCCAGATGTGTCTTGCCGACGCCAGGTGGACCAAGGAAGATGAGGTTGTAGTTTTGCTCCAGCCAGAGTAATTCTCGCAGTTGGCTGAGTTGCCGTTTGCCAAGCGATTGTTGTTCTTCGAGTCGGAACTCGTCCAACGTTTTAATCTCCGGCAAAAGTGCCCATCGGTATCGCTTGGCAAGCTGTTTCTCCTCGCGGCGGTTCAGTTCGTGCCGTAGGAGCTGCCCGAGAAACTGACGACATGTCCATTCCTTGGATTCGGCGTCCATCAGCGTCTGTTCAATGACTTGCGCGGCCTCGGTTAAGTTTAGATGACGTAAGGCCTGTCTAATCTCAAACGTTGCTTCACTCATCGCTGTCCTCCTGAAAGAATTGCTTGGTAGGCGGAAAAATCCCGCACTTGAGGCTTTACCTGTCGCTTATTCGTATTGATGTCCATAAGCGGTTTGACAAGGGGCTGGGAAACGGATATCTGTTGCTGTCGCCGTTTGTAGTGTTCTACGGCATCTGCAAAATCCGTCGCGCGGTATAACCGATGCTTCACGCAGTAATGGAGGGCTTTCTCCACCGCTGGGGAATCCACCCCGTCCAATGCCCGCCCAATGAGCTGCAGTTGGTCACGGATATACCTTGGCTTTCGTTTATAGATCTCATGGAGAAAGGGCGCGGCCGTCTCTGGAACAGGGAATGCTTCGGCTACCGTCTGGATGTAAGCGGCTATTCCCTTGGTTCGATCCCGTTTGTGGTTCGTGTTTTGAATGAGTTTTCCACTGCCGGATCCAAGTGGATGTTCCGCCAGAACCTGGCCAGTCTCCACGTCGTAAATGTTCAATTGGCTAGCTTCGGTTACCTGAAGCCCCACTTGCTTATCTGTACCGTCATAGGTTCCCAAAGGGACGGAGTAGCGGTTTCCTTCATACCAAATGGTGTTGTCCTTCCGAACGGTCCTTGTTATACTTGATGGTAACGGGTTTATTTTTGTGTGGACCGGGCGGAGGTGCTCCCTTTCAAGAGCAAACACTTCGGCCGGTATTTTTTTCGTTGTATGATGCATCGAAGCATTTCCTGTACGATGAAGCCAGGCAACACAGTCCTCGTTCAATTTATCTATGTGACTGAACAGGCGATGACGTGCAAAATTTCGTTTCACATACTTCACGACATTTTCAATCCGGCCCTTACTTTCAGGATCTTGCTTCCGGCACATCCGGATATGGAAGCCTCGCTCTTTCATATACCCTGCAAATTCATGCGTGAGCAGGAGATCTCCATGATTTTCGCTTGTTAAGAGCAGATGATCCTGATCGTAGACTAGCTCTTTCGGAAATCCACCCAAGAAGGAAAATGCATCTTCATGCATCTGGATGACGTCCTTCGTGGTGAACGGGCGATCCTGCCACTGAACATATTTATATCTCGAATGAGACAACACAAAGGCGATGAACCAAAGTCGAACCAGATTTCCTTGCGGGTTGCGAAGCTTCGTCTCCCCAAAATCCACCTGAGCTTGGTGGCCCATAGGAGGATCCTCTACCGCTTCGTACTGCCTGATCTGCATCGTTTTCGGAATACCATGCTTGCTTCGAAGCTCTCGCACATAATTCCTTACCGTACCTTCAGAGATCTTTCCCACCGGATACCGTTCTTTAAGCCAATCTTGTACTTGTGCAGCGGAGAGATCGGGGTACTCCCGCAACCACTCTACAATGGCTCTTTCATAACCATCCAATTTCTTTTTCCTGCTCTCTAGCTGCTCCAGATACTCCCTAAACTGATCGGGATTCATCTCGATAAACTTGTACACCGTATTTCTCGATAGCTCCAATCTTCTGGCAATTTGGGTAATTTTTAATCCTTCTTGCTTCATCCGTTGAATGGAGAAGTACATATGCCACCTCTCTAAGCGTCTCATACTCTTCCTCACCTATTGATGTTTTATCTACCATTATGATAAGAGGTCGAGTATGAGGGGTAAAGAGTGTTCATTCTTATTTGTCGTTTTCTGTTGATTTTATTTTACCGGTTACATATGCCTTACTGGTATCCCTTTAATCCTGCCAAAACAACCCAAAAGATGTTGACGTTCAGCCTATACTTTCAAGTTTTCAAACGACAAACTGATCGACGTAGGATAATAATTTATAGCAAAAGATAAAAAAATGGAATGACGGTTATAATAGAATTATATACAATTGAATATTTCGGTGCGGCAGAGCCGCTTGGTTAATGAATGAGAGCCACTATGTTAATGAAATAGAGCCACCTTATCGGAGGGGAGAGCCACCCCGGTTTGGGGCAGCCCTCGGGAACATTATCTTAGAACTGAGGTGCTTTCCTTTTTCTCATGGAATCTTCGCCGTCGATTAGCATTTGATATGAATTATGCACAATTCGATCCAGGATTGCGTCGGCCATTGTATGTTCGCCAATCTTCTCATGCCAACCATCCGGAGCGAATTGGGAGATGAAGATCGTCGAGGCGCTCTGGTGGCGGGCTTCGATGATCTCAAGCAAATCTCGGGCTTCTGTTGCAGTCAGGGGAACCAGCAACCATTCGTCCATAATGAGAAGGCTGATCTTCTTGTATTGGGCAATAACCTTCTTATATGTTCCATCTCCACGAGCGATAGCCAGGTCCGTTAGGAGCTCAGGTAAGCGGATATACTTCGTTGCATATAAATGACGACAAGCTGCGTTGCCCAGCGCGCACCCGATAAAGGTTTTCCCCGCGCCTGATGCGCCCATAATGATGACATTGTGCTTCTCATGAATATAATTGCCAGTTGCAAGCCGCAGGATCTGAGGTTGCTCTAAGCGTCGGTCTGAATGATATTCAATGTCCTCGACGCATGCACTCGGATAGCGTAGCGTTGCCTTTTTGAGAAGCCTGCTTAGCTGGTTCGTCTTCCGGCGTGCCCATTCTGCATCCACTACTAGCCCGAAGCGTTCCTCAAAAGACAGTGTGGAGTAAGACGGGTTCTGCATTTGCTCCCGCAGGGATTCAGACATGGCGCTTAAACGCATTTCATTTAGCTTCGTAATCGTCGTATTGGTTAACATTTAGGATTTCCTCCCGTAATAGTCTGCACCGCGTGTAAAGCCATGAGTATTCACGGAAGGCGCGCTTGGTTGTTCGATCGTTGCAGCTTCCTCAAGAGTGTCCAACCCTGATTTCAGGATGGTGCTGATATGCCTGTAGCTAGGATTGGGTGTGTAGCTAAGAGCCCGTGCACAGGCGGATTCAAGACGAACCAAGGAATACCGGTCTGCCAGCTTTAATACGCCCATGCAAGACTTGTATCCTTGTTGCTCTACCCGGTGACCTGCAAGTATGGCTTTGATGGCTGTACATGTATAAGGCCCCACCTGTTTTGCCCATGCGACAAAGCGCTCTGCATTCCATTCCACATACTGCTTATGCTTTTCCGGCATGTGATCTGAAACGGTATGATATTGTCCCGGACGACCGTAAAGCCGGGGATGAGAGCAGATCCGATGATGGTTGTAGAACACTTCGATAACGCCGCGCGTAATTCGGACGTCTACCTTGTGTTTGATATATTCATAGGGAACGCTGTAATGCATATTGTCTACAGCTATGTGATAATTGAACTGTACGGTGGCAACTTTCCAGGTGGCACATTCGTACGCAGAAACAGGTAGCGGCTGCAGGGTGTGCTTCTCCTCGTCAAGAAACGCACTCAGCCTGCTGCCTGGCTTTTTCTGAAACGGCTTACGGTTGAAGGTTTCGAGCTTCACTGAGATGGCTTCGTTCAATTCGGAAAGAGTGAAGAATGTCTGCTTACGCAATGCCGCCAGAATCCATGTGGAGATGATCCCAACCGTCCCCTCCACGCTGGGTTTATCTTTGGGTTTTCTGACTCGGGCAGGGATAACAGCGATACCGTAATGCTCGGCCATTTCATGATAGGTCTTGTTGATAACGGGGGAGTACCAAGAGGATTGTTCCACTCCAGTTTTGAGGTTGTCTGGAACAAGGATTTTGGGGACGCCCCCGAAATGATTGAAGGCATTGACGTGCGCGGAAATCCAGCTTTCTTGTGCTTGAGAAAGAAAGCCTTCCACATATGCGTATTGGCTGGATGGAAGAGTTGCGACGAAGATGTATACCGGCATGATTTCGCCAGTTTCCCGGTCTACCAAAGAAGCTGTCTGACCAGCCCAGTCGACTTCCATATGCTCGCCTGGCTTACGCTGAATGTGCATGGTGGCTTTAGTTGTCGCGGCGTACTTTCGATAGTAATTGCAAAACTGAGTGTACATGAGGGGGATTTCGCCGCTTAAACGGCAGCTCTCGCAGTACTCGTTCCAGAGTAGACTAAGGGTCACGCCACTCTTGGCTAGCTCTCGATGGATGTATTCGCAGTCCGGAATCTTGCGAGATGAGACTTGGGCCTTCTCGGGGTAAAGCAAATACTGAAGGTCTGCTTCGACTACATCCTCCGGCAGCGGCCAGGACACCCCCTTCTCTTTCGCTCTGGTTAATACCTCTGAAACCGTGTTCCGCGAGCATTGCAAGCTTGATGCAATGCTGCGCTGGCTCAATCCCATGCTGTTGAGCCGTAAAATATCTCGGTACTTGGTCATTCGATGACCTCCCATTGGAATTTGTGCTCTGATGACCAGCGGCACATTTCTCCATTCTACCAACGGGTGGCTCTCGCGACTAACATGATGGCTCTATTTGATTAACACGGTGGCTCTCACAGATTAACCAGATGGCTCCTCAGCAGCGAAATATTCAACAATAGCCCAAAAAGAGGAAATCATATGAAAAATGTCTCTCCCTTACCTGAATTCGAGGAAATAGAAAGTATGATCGAAAAATACAAACTTCCAGATTCATTACCGAAATTTCATTCATTTGAAGATATATCAGAATTTGTGATTGAAAGCTGTAAGCATTTATTTCCGGAAGAACTTTATGACTTTTTTTGGCGAAGCAATCAGTATGATACATTTGTCAACGATATTAAACTACATTTTATTATTAGCTGGTTATTGACTGATTCCTCCTACAACAATCCTCAATTTCTAGATAGTAATCATAATTTATGTAAAAAAATGATAACAATCCTTGGACCAATAGAGGAGAACCAAGGCTTTTATGGAAAAAGGGACCCTTCTAACTACATGAAGGAATTAAAGAAACACGTTAGTCCTTTTTTGAACTTAAGCATGTCAAAAAGGAAAAGTAAAAGTTATTATATTAAAGAAGGCGCTAAAAAATTGACAAAACAGGTTGATATTCCAAAGTATGCTGCACCATATGTAATATTCTTAGCGAATTACTATGACTTGATAAAGATAACCCAGGGAATCAGGGAATTAAGTAATGAAGGTAATAAGAAAATAAATATTGGGAATGTCAAAGAGTACTTGGAAATTAGTTGGAATAACTTTACGAATGTACTCGATAATCTGGAAGAATATAACGACTTTAGAGCATGCAATTTACATCTCTTTGAACGGGAATTTAACTTTATATTAATTTCAAAAATAATTAAAATAACGCAGCGTCTCCAAGAATTTGCAAAGAATGAGGCTATTAAGGTACTTAGTTGCTCCTGAAAAAGTCGATTTTCAAAAATAGTTTCGGGTTGCTGGCTGGGTTGTGAGGGGGAACTTTCCCTAATGATCGGTTTCCATGTTAGTTTTGGAGCATTTTTGCCGCTCTTTGCAGGTTGTGGGTCAGAATCCCGAAGCCGACCCAGCATTTTGAGCCGACAAAGCCCCGATACCTGCTGCGGTTCAAACCGTACTTCCGCTTGAGAAGACTAATCTTCGCTTCTCCAGCTGCACGGTAACGCTGCAAGTCTTTGAACCATAATTCGTTTTCGTACTCGGATCGGGCAATGCCTTTTTTGCCCTTTCGCGGCAAGCTAGCTCGCTTCACACCAAGTTCGGTAATGGCCGTTTCGTTCTTCTTGCTTGAGAAACCGCGGTCGGTCGCTACAGCTTGCGGCGCTTTGCCGAATTGCTTGATATGCGCCTGTACAGCGGGAACGAGCAGTTCATCATCCGAGGGGTTCCCCTCGTAGACAGCGTAGCCGGTCACAAAGCCGCTTTCCGTCTCGTCGATTCGCACCTTGTAGCCGAACTCAGTTCCTTTGGCCAGCTTACCTTTCTTAATCGGTCTTGCTTCCGGGTCAAAGAAACTGACGATCCGATCTGCGATGATTCGATTGCCGGAAACGACCTGTTTGGCTTGTTCCAACAACTTGCCGGTTAGCGTGACCGCCTCGGTCAGTTTGGTTTTACTTTGTCGAAGAGCAGCTTTGCCCTTGTCTTGCAGTTTCTCGATAACGGTTTGCGCCTTGTTCACAACGTTCTCGGCTACTTCGATTACGCTCCCAGTGATCCGGTCAACTTCTTCCCAAGATTCACGGGTGCGGCGACGTAGAACTTTCGCGATGGACAGAATCTTTTCCTTGATTTCTGCCGTACGATCTTCAAAGCCTTGAACAGTGTGGGAGGCGACTTTCCGGATTTTCTGAATCGTTCGAGTGATGACTTTTACGCCATCTTGCAACAGCGTAGCGTCTGTCGGGTGATGGATATCGGATTCCACAACCGTCGTATCCGTGCGCAATTTGCGGGTTTTCAGAACGGCTTTTTCCTCACACTGCTTTACGAGTGCGGCATTGATGTCTTCGACGATCTTGTCGCCGTAGCGTTTGCGGGCATAGATGAGCGTAGACGGGTCGGGCATCGGTTCGTCGATGGCAAACCGGCAGAACATTCGCCATGTGATGCTGTCACCGACTTCCTTCACGAGTGACTCGTAGCCCAAATTGTATTTATGCTTCAGGACCATAAGACGGATGTACTTTTCAATTGCAAGCGTAGGACGGCCGCTTTTCTTGCCTTTCGGGTGCAACTCAGTAAACGGTTGAAGAAAACGGTCGTCGTCCAGTAATTGATCTATGATTGCAAGCTCGACCGGCAACTTTCTAACAGATTCCGGGAGAATGGCATCCCAGATGGTCAATTGCTCGTCTCGAAGTTTCAACATTTTCTTCACCTCTTGGAAGGATTCCCGAGGGCTTCTGTTGAACTCCTATAGCAAAGGAATTCTTCCCTCGGGGTGTGGAACTTTGTTATCTCGACAATAACAATTTCCATTTTGAGGTGCTGAATTCCTTTTAATTATGCTCAAAACACCCTGACTTTTTCAGGGGAAACTACTTAGGGCTTGCTGAACAAGATTCGTTCCATTTACACCCAACGTAAGTCTCTAAACCCAAGCAGTCTGAAAAAATGCAAAAAGAGAACACGCAGTCGCCGCTCCAGATTCATGACCAGAAACTGAAGGGCGATGACGGTCAAACTGGTTTCGGCGCCACGCGCCCGAATGCGACCTAGGCCCAATTTGCGCTTGCCTTCTCCAAATTTTCCTTCGATCGCATTACGCTGTACAGCGTCCTGGCGCTCTTGCCGACGATCGGCGACTTCACTTTGCTCTTTCGAGGGTCTGCCGAGCTTCGGGCCACTAAGGCGAATCCCTAGCGTTTTGCAATAGTTCAGGTTGTCTCGATTGCGGTAGATTTTATCGGCTAGAATGACGGCGGGATAATACCCGAATCGCTGTTTGTACGCTTCCACCGATGCTTGCAGCGTGGTTGCCTCGTTGAAGCTGTCCCATTGTGCCGTTTCGATCCAAGCGTAACCGTCCACCAGACTGGCGGCGATTTTGGCGCCGAACTCCACGTTCGCTCCAGCTTTGCCTCGAACCATCGGACGTACATGCGGCTGTTCGATACTCACGATGCGATCGGCGACGATATGTGTCTTCTTCTCCATCATTTCGCGCTGCTGACGGTAGAGCTCCGAGATGATCAGAAGCTGGCGATAGTGTCTTTTGCTCAGTTCCGTGAGAGGCGTATACTTCACGAGGGCTTCAATAATCCGCAGATTCCGTCCCACGTAGCCAAGTTGCTTTTTGATCGCTTTGCGGATCACCTTGCCCGATGCCTTGCGTTGCTTGGAAACACTCAGGTACGATTTTCTGGCTTTCTCGCGGTACGTGCGCGGCTTCTCCATCGCTCCGACATGGGGACGGTGCAGTACGTCGATGATGTCTTCCAGGATTTCACGGGCGTGATTCAGCAGCCCCAAGTCAGTCGGATACTTGATGTCCGCAGGCGCGCATGTCGCATCCAGCATGAGGGTGCCCTTGTTCATGACTTCCGCTGTCGGTGCGGCTGTAGATGGCAGGACGTGTAGCTTTTTCGCCATGTTGCGGGGTTTCTTCGCCACAACAGGGGGCTCCTCGGGAATAGAGAAAGCGTCCCCTACCTCCATGGTGAGCTGCGAGCCGCCCGCGTCGTTGTCGTCGTCATCGCGATCTCGCTTGGACGATTTCGGTTTCGCCTCGACCTCTCGCTCTGCTTGCAGCGCGGCTTGGGCGATCCAGTCGTTGACTTCAGCTAGGATTTCCAAGCCGAGCCGTTCCCGAAAATGCGTGAGCAGGGAGTGATGAAACGGCACTTCATCGACATACGCAGTGTAGCCCAAGAAGAACTGCAAATATGGATTTTCCTGGATTTGTAAGGTGGTCTCGCGGTCACTTAAACCAAGGCGCTCCTTGATGATGAGCGAGCCGAGGGCGATACGTGCCGAGTACGCCTTTTGGCCGATGGCTGGGGACTTGAACGAGCTCACATATTTCTCTTCTACTTTGTCCCAAGGGATGATCGCCGCAAGCTGCACCCACCGATTGGTTGGATTTAATTTTCCGCCAAAGGGCAAATAGAAGTTTTCCAACAAGTCTGCCATATCTCGATTCAGCACGAACACTTTCGCTCACTCCATCTGCAAGGTTTTTTACCGATTTTCCGTGTTTTCTTTGCAGATGAATTCGACAAAAGTGCCTCTAAACCCTTGTGAGATAAGGATTTTTTGATTTTTCAGCAAGCCCTACTTAGTTTAATTTCATTATTGCCTAATACTTTTGGAAGATTAATGTATACGGATTTGTTATTCTCTGATCCTGACAGTATTTCATTTCTAAAGACTACGGTTAGAAATGATTGGCTTTCTGTGCTTTCCAACATTTTTTTGCAGATGGGATTTGTTACTATCCCGATTATGGAAAAGTATTTTTATCACATAATGCAATCAACAGGGATATCGATTCCCTCAAACAAGTTAAAACTAAAGTATTCCCTTTCTGAAATATCTTCACCATTTAGGGATGTAGATACATCTGAATTACTCAAACTGATTAGTATAATAAATCTTATAAAGAAACTTCCAAGAATGAAAAACTAGACCTCCTATTATTTACGGTTTTTAACTCCGATAGTCATGTAAAGGACCTTGATCATCATATTAGACAGATCTTTTTAGAAGATGATCCAAGCAATGTTTCGGCGGAGATAGTTAATGTTGCAAAGGAAAAATTGCTAACAAGCTTAAATTATTCCTCGTAAGATATAAAGCCTATTTCCATTTTGTGGAAATAGGCTTTATTTATTTTAGCGGTAATTTGATTTGGGGAATTAAAGTCAAAATAGTTCTTCTACCTTATAAGGACATTGTTACAAAATAGAACGTATGTTCCGCAGTATTAATTCGCTCTATTCTCACTGATTTTCGCTTATAAATATCCAAGATAAGATGATGGTGTAAAAAATAAAACATAAAGGAGATGCCGAAAATGAATCAAACTCAAACTCCGAATTTCGCTTTTACAGATGACGAGGAAAAGTACCTTAAAAAAATGAGGAAAGGAGAGAAAATACAATGTTTATCTGCTAATGACTCCGAATATTACGCATTTTTAGACATGTGCAAAATAAAATTTCATGGATTCTTCCTCTGTCATGTAGCTAACGGAAAGGAAATTTACTACGGAAAGATTGGAAAAAACATGTTTCAAAATGTACTCTTTGAAACCGACTTCCTTAGGGTTTTTATTGACAGCCGTGAGAAAGAAAATCTTCGTTTTTATGTTAACCAGAACGGCAACTCGGTGAAATATTCGAACACATATAGTTCGGATCAAAATGACGAGAAACTGGTTATTTATTTGGAGGATGACTATTTCGCTCAGTTTGTATTATTCGATTGTCGCTTACCAAATAAAACCAGCCAGATTATCGTTACGGATAGTTCTAAAATAAACCTTCGAACGTTTGCCTTTAGCTATATTTCACAACTTTTACCCAATTTGAAATTCCCCGACATTATTAAACGTAGTTCTGAAAAATTATTTAACGAGGTAGAGGAACAAGATGGGGAATAAAAATAAGGGAATACCAAGGTTTCTCGATGGATTCAAAACTGGAACCATATCTAAAAACTTTGCTGACACTGAAAGCACAAGCATAAATGAAACTATCGGCATTTTGTCCCAATTTCAATTTGGTACTATCGAACAGGACTCCCTTAAAGATTTCAGGAGTGATGTTCACGAAGAGATTCCAAAAGAATCTCTTCGTGAACAATCAAATATCTTCGTCGAGAAAAACGCCTCAACAGGTAACGATTCTGACTTGGAAAAAGAAAATGCTGAACAAAAAATACCTTATGACGTAATAGTGAAAATGCATTTTCTCGAAAATCGAACAGTACGATGTTGCGGCGCGAATGTATTTCTCTACGAAGATTTCGGGTGCTTTGAGGAACAAAATGAAACAAGTCTCCATGTAGCGATTCGAAAGAGTCTACCACCCGAGATGGACATAAAACTCAGTAAACATAAAATAGCGGATGTCGTCCATCGTATTATTAGTGATCCTGAACTCCAAGTTAAACACGACGACTTTGATAGGCACACTCACTTGATCAATTTTAGGAACTGTGTCTTTGATCTTCGGGATGGAAGAACTTATCCACATAGTCCTGATTATTTGTTTACAAGCTATATTGATGCCGAATACAAAGATCCAATGTCCCGTGTTCGAATTTACCGGAATGGTGCTTATTCATCTGATGGATATTACTTTTTAAAATTTTTGAAGGATTGCACTGAGGGCGATCCTCTAAAAATAAAATCGTTGCAGGAACTAACCGGTTATATTATCAGCAATGAATGGCGGGCCAAAAAATTTTTTGTATTATTGGGCCTTCCTCATACCGGGAAAAGTGTCTGGCTTTCATTATGGCGCTCTTTAATTGGGGAGAAGCATACAACTGCAATGTCACTAAAACAACTTGGGGAAACTCGATTTATGACAGCGGAATTGTTCCGATCAAAATTAAACATCACCGCAGAAATGGACGAAAATGGAACAATCAAGGGCACCGATGTGATCAAGATGATCACAGGAGGCGACCTTATCACTGCTGAAAAAAAGGGTAAAGACCCCTTCCAATTTTATGGAAAAACGAAACTCGTCGCAGCATGTAATTATATGCCCCCACTGAATAAGCTGGACGGTACAACGGCGTTTACTGACCGCATCCAATTCTTGATCTTCAAAAATACCATCCCTGAAGCAAAAAGGGATAAATCATTAATGGACAAGCTGGTTGCCGAAAAGTCTTTCATTATTGACTGGGCCTTAGATGGCTTACGGGAACTGCGTGACCGTAGTTGGATCTTCACAGAGAGCGAAGATGCTCGTATCTTTAAACGACGATATATCAACGAACTAAACAATGTAACTGAATTTGTAAAGGATCGATGTCATGTCGATTTATTCGATGATGACTGTAAGGTTCACCGCAAACAAATCTATCCAGCTTATAAACGTTTTTGCCATGATAACGGATTTAAAGCAATTAGTAAGCAGGAGTTTTTCGTTGAGATTTTAAAACTGAATGTAAAGTCTGGCAAGTTACGCATTAATGGATCAACACCATTACAAGGGTTTTGGGGCATACGTCTCAAAACCAAAAATGAACTAAAAAAATTAGCAGAAGAGCACCAAGATTTAACGTCTACATTGGCTACACAAGACTAAAAACCCTTGATTTATTAAGGATTAAGACAGTCCGTCCGTAGATTATTCGATCTACGGACGGACTACAGTTGGCAACAGAGTTAAATTCAACAAAATATTTATATATTATTTTCAAGAATATATTGCTTACAACCTTACATGAAGGAGATGTATTAAACATGAATGAAAAAGTTACCTTAAAATGCATTGTGGATGATTTGTATAACCATATTACTGCTCAGTCAAGTATGCCTATTGAATATAACCATTTCCATCGCAATGTTCGAATTGCTTTTGCTGAAAGCCATGACTTACATGAATCAGCCTTGAATGATAGTGATAAGATATTAATTTCTAAGGAAGATGAACCCACTGAGAAATTAGAGGTATTAATGGGACTAGGATTGATTCCGCGGAATTTTTATTACCACACAATGATACCTGAGTTTAAACATAAACGGATAAGGGGCTAAATCAGATGAACTATATGCCGAATGGAGGAAATGAAATGGAAAAAATCACTTTAACGGTTAAAGAAGCCGCAAAACTGACAGGTTTATCCACTACTACGATTTACAATATGTGCGCGGCTGGACAACTTCCGCACACAAAAGCGAGAAGTAGAATTTTACTGTATCGACCGACGCTTGAAAAGTGGTTGGCTGGTGAATTGCCAGAATTGAAACAGGCTTAAAATTCCTACGTTTGCTTCCCCCCTACTCTCAAAAAGTTAATTCCCACAAGCGGCAAGCGGATTAGTTCGCTTGCCGCTTGTGTAATTAAGCCAAATATGTTCGGACAATCCGAAATTACTACCATTTTTATGATCTACCCATCGTTATTACGCTAGGAGGAAAATCGAAGATGAATTACAGTAAAAAAGCCCTTTGGCTTGCCTGTAACTCCGAATTTGGCGGACGTCTTGCCGAAATCACCAAGGAACATATTTCACTGGCTAAGGAACTAACCTTTAACGAACGATACATGACTGCCAGAGACCGGGAAATCGTTATGACCCGCATTGAAACATTGCGGCAGGAGCGTGATGGCATTATTTCTTTATTCGAAGAAGAAAACAGGAGTGAAGCATAATGGCAAACTATCGTCAACGCGGCAAAAACTCATGGGAACTTACCGTAAGCCTTGGACGAGGTATGGACGGCAAATACACCCGACGCACAAAAACAGTTACGGTAGAAGACGAGCGGATTTTACGAGCGCCCAAGCGCCTAGAAATGTATTTGGAGCAAGAATGGCTCAAATTCAAAGAAGAAGTCGAAGCAGGGAGCTATATAGCACCCGCAAAGCTAACGTTTAGACAATTTGTGGAGTTATGGAAGGAGAAATACGCGGACAAGCAGCTTGAACGGAAAACTCTCTACACGTATATGGTGAATCTGAATACTCGCATCTTGCCTGCATTTGGAAATTTGCAACTCGATCAAATTAAACCTTTGCACATTGTTGATTTTCTCGATTCGTTAGGGAAAGAGGGAAGCCGGAAAGACGACAAGGCAGGCGCTCTATCGTCTGGAACAATCCAAATGAATCACAGAGTATTAAAAAACATCTTCTCCCGCGGCGTTGAATGGAGGGTTATCCAAGATAATCCAGCGGCGGAAGTGAAAAAGCCAAAAGTAGCGCATAAGGAAATTATCCCTTACGATGAAGCAGAGATAAGAGCCATGTTACAAGCCCTTCAGAAGGAGCCGTACCACTGGCGGATGATGATAACGCTGGCTTTGACCTCAGGGATGCGGCGGGGTGAATTGCTTGGTCTTGAGTTTAGGCATATTGACTGGAAGACTGGCGTTATTGACGTACAACAAAGCGTTTCTATTTCCTTAAAAGGCGAAGTCATAGTAAAGGAACCTAAGACAAAAAACTCCAAACGAAAAATTGCGCTTCCCCCCTCCGTTCTGGAGGAATTGCGGGATTATTACACTTACCGGGTTAAGGAGAGGAATAAGATTGGTGACGCATGGCAAGGCGGCGAACACTTCTTTGTATTCGCCCATGCGGACGGTAAAGCCTTTCACCACGAACGCCCTTACCTTTGGTTTCGGCAATTCATAAAAAAGAATGGTTTCCGGTATATCCGCTTCCACGATCTGCGACATACATCGGCAACGCTACTCATTAATCAAGGCGTGCATGCTAAGCTGATTTCTGAGCGGCTTGGACATGGAAGCATAACTACGACGATGAACATTTACGGACATGCCCTCCGTTCCGCCGATCAAGCTGCTGCCGATAAGTTCGAAAATCTGTTTACATTGGATACCAAGCAAGCTGACAAAAAGACGTTGGGATAGTGTTCCTCCCAGCGTCTTTTTCCTTTCTTTTATGCTGTGTTATCCTGCTTCTACACATAGCCTTGCGGCAATTTTACGGCAACTCATCGAAAACGCCTCTGTTATACCAATTCATCAAAGACTGTATCATCCTATAAACCCTTATATATCAACTTGTTTCAGACATCTGTATCATTACGTACAATCAACGCGACATTTTCTATGTGTGTTGTATGCGGAAACATATCCACAGGCTGCACCTCCACCGTGCGGTAGCCCCCGTCCTCCAGCACGCGCAGGTCGCGCGCCAGCGTTGACGGGTTGCACGAGACGTACACCACGCGCTCGGGGCGCATCGCGACGATCGTCTCCAGCAGCGCGGCGTCGCAGCCTTTGCGCGGCGGGTCGACGACGATGACGTCGGGCGTCACGCCCTGCTGCTTCCACGCGGGGATGACGGCCTCCGCCGCGCCGACCTCGAACTCCGCGTTGCGCACGCCGTTCAGCAGCGCATTGCGCCGCGCGTCCTCGATCGCCTCGGGGACGATCTCGACGCCGTAGACCTTGCCTGCGCGCTGCGCCAGGAAAAGCGAAATCGTGCCGATGCCGCAATACGCATCGATTACGATTTCCTCACCGGTCAGCTGCGCGTACTCCAGCGCTTTGCCGTACAGCACTTCCGTCTGCACCGGGTTGACCTGATAGAAAGAGCGGGCGGAGATGGCGAAGCGGATGTCTCCGATCGTATCATAGATCACATCGCTGCCCCACAGCACCTTCGTCTCGCTGCCGAAAATGACGTTCGTCCGCTCCATGTTCACATTCTGGCATATGCTGCGGACGCCTGGGATCTCTTCACGGATCAAGCCGACGAGCTCGTCCGCGCGGCTGATATCCTTGCCGTTCGTCACCAGGACGACCATGATCTCGCCCGTATTGAAGCCGCAGCGGGCGATGACGTGGCGCAGCAGGCCCTTGCCGCTCTCCTCGTCATAGGGACGGATGCCGAGCTCGCGGGCGATGCGTTTGACGGCGGCGACTACCGTATCATTGTTCTCATGCTGGATGAGGCATGCCTTCATGTCGATGATGCGGTGGCTGCCTTGGGCGTAGAAGCCTCCGACCAGACCGCCCTCTTCACTGCCCAAACCGATGGGCACCTGCGCTTTGTTGCGGTAGCGCCACGGGTCGGACATGCCGAGGGTGGGATGAACCGCCACACCCTCTTCCTGTTCCTCCCCGGCCACCTGCAGCTTGCCGATCCGCGTCAGGTTATCGATGACAAGCTGCCGCTTCCAGCGCAACTGCGCCTCATAGCTCAGGTGCTGCAGCTGACAGCCGCCGCACTGCTTGTAGATCGGGCACGGCGCGTCGACACGGTCAGGGCTGGCCTCCAGGATCTCGAGCAGCTTGGCGTAGCCGTACTGCTTCTTGACCTTCAGCACCTTGACCCGTACCCGCTCACCCGGCAGGGCGCCATGAATAAAAAGGGTAAAGCCGTCCACACGGCCTACCCCTTCCCCGTCATGCCCGAACCCGACCACGTCGGCAATGTATTCTCCGTTCTTTTCCACCGGCACACCCTCTGGAGGTTGTTCCCGGCGTTGATTGTTCTTCTTTCTCATGTTAACCTCACAGGCTCATTTCTTCTTCTATCGTTCATACCTTGAATACCTTGACCATCCCTAACTAGCGGCTCTAACCGCAGTCCCAGCCAGCGTCGGCTTCCGGGAGATGATCAAGATTCATGCTCTTCCTCTTTATGCCCATCTGTTCCGGGCTTTTGCTTCCACGGAAGCTTAATTTGCAGCGTATGCGTCTTATAGGTGGACTGGCCTGTCTCATCGACGAAGATGTCCAGGTGCTGCGGCAAATTGGTAAATACGCACGGCAGTGTGCCGCCGAATTCTCCGTCGAGGTTCAACTGCACGTAATCCGGTGAGGTGACTTGAATTTGCCGCGTCTGCAAATAAATCACGTTCGGATCGGTGATATGCTCGCCGCGCAGTGCCAAGGAGACGACACGGATGAACTCCGCAAGGTTGCATTTGCGCAGGATCAGCACGTCGAACAAGCCGTCGCTTAGGGACGCGTCCGGTGCCAGGCGCTCGAACCCGCCGACGGAGTTGCTGTTGGAGATAAGGAACAGCATCACTTCCTCGTGCAGTTCGATCTCCGCGGTCTTGATGTACAGCTCGATCGGCCGCAGCCGCGGCAGCTTCTCGAGCCCTTTCATATAATAGGCCAGCTGGCCGATCATCGTCTTCAGCTTGCTTGGCACCTCGTAGGTCAGCTCCGTCAGCGACCCGCCGCCGGCAATGTTGATAAAATAGCGCTGATTCACCTTGCCCACGTCGATCACGCGCGTATGCTGGCGCAGGATGACGTCCACCGCACCCTCCCAGCTGCGCGGAATGTTCAGTGCCCGGGCAAAATCGTTCGTCGTCCCCAGCGGCAAAATCCCCAGCTGAGGTCGGTACTCTTTCTCCGCTATTCCGTTGATCACCTCGTATAGCGTACCGTCGCCGCCCGCCGCGATGACGATGTCGAAGCCTCTTTTTACCGCATCGGCCGCCGCCAGCGTGGCATCGCCTTCGCCGGTCGTCGCATGGGTGCTGGTCTCCAGCCCGCCCCGCTCCAGCCGCTGCAAAATGTCCGGAAGCCGCTTCTTGATTTCCTCACGGCCCGACGATGGATTATAGATCAGTCTTGCTCTTTTGGTCTGTCCTGCCATTTCTCTCTCACCTGTTTGCTTCAGAATCAAACCGAACAGAGTCTCCTGCTGCCCTGCCTTGTATAAAAGGCTCTGCCTGCCGCTCGATCCACCTCGAGATCCCCGAATGCGGAAGCAGCGCTTTCCCGTTGTACCTGTATTCATAACCGTTCAACCGTTCGGGAATAACCTCCCCGGTAAAATAGCCCTCGCTTAGAAAAAGCGGCGCTACGATAACCGTATGCTGCGGTTTACTCCTCAACCACCGGTTCATTTTATGCGGAATTTGATCCGGGAGCAGCATCGCAACATCAACCTCGTCAAAGCCGCCGAGCGCCTGAAGCCGCATGGCCAGCTTTTCCAGCCCTCTTTGCCACTGAAGATGGAACCCTTCCTCGATGCTTCCGTGTCCGACGAGCAGCAGAATCTCCTTTTGCGGATCGGACGATAATGCTTTGATCTTGGAATAAAGGACATCGGCAATGATCGGATCGTCATCAATGGGCGATGTAAAGTGGATTCGCGCCTTCACCGCAAACGGCCTCATATCCGTCGGCAGCAGCGGCTTGTCTTTCACCCCGAGCGCGTAGCTGATTTCATCGATATGCGTACTGCCGGAGGATACAAACAGCGGGACCGTGATAATATCCGTGACGCCGAGCGCTTCCAGGTGCGTGATTCCGTCCTGGATGAGCCGCCCTTCCACAATTTCCAGAAAGGAGGAGTACACCGGTATGTCTTCAGGCACGTGAACCGCCTCAACCGCTTCATCCACAAGCCGAACCCAGTCCTCGCTCCGGGACCCGTGACTAATGACTAATATCCCGTATTTTACCAAAACCTATCCCTCCTTGCCAAAAAAAGCTGCGCACATACGGTCTTCGCACTAACAAGATTATCTGCTTATGCGCATCTTTTCAATAACAAGAAAAATCCTGCTCGGCCCGTCGGGCGAGAAGGATTCGTGCGCTCATTCGTTTAACTCGGAGCCAGCATCTCCGTTACGGCAGTTCAAATTTCCAGCTTGATGGAATCCTTTCTTCACCGACAAAGCGTACACGGAGCGGATAAAAGACTTCCTCCCGGTGAGCGATTAGCGCCCCAGACGCTCCAGCGCCATTTTGTAGCCGTCATTGCCGTAGTTAAGGCATCGCTTAACCCGGGAGATCGTCGCCGTGCTGGCCCCGGTTTCGGCTTCAATCTGATTATAGGTGTTGCCTTTGCGCAGCATCCGCGCCACTTCAAGCCGCTGGGACAAGGATTGTATCTCATTGACCGTGCACAAATCGTCAAAAAACACATAGCATTCTTCTATATCCTTAAGTGTCAAAATCGCCTCGAACAGTTGATCAATCGCTTTATCGTTTAATTTTTTTAATTGCATGGCATTTTCAACCCCTTGATGGTCTGCTTCTATTCGTATGGACGCATATCTATATATTCGACGCGCGGGGAGCGAAATCCTCCCTTTAGATTAGCAAAACGTTACTATTTTTATGCGGTAGTGGACTAAACTGAAGTTAGGCAAAAATCATCGGCAGCGTGACAGGAGTCCAATCCATCCATTCGCCTATAACATACAGTATACTAGGAAAACGTTGATAGGTAAAAGTCCGGCCTGATGAATAATGCGACATTACTATGAACAAAAAGGGTTGTGAAGCCATGAGTTATCAAAGACAAGGGATTGGAAACCGGGGTGTAAGCCACTATGCGCATCCGCTGCGTCGCCCCTCCTATCCTGTACGCACACGGAGCGTTACTCAGGGCTCCGAGTTACCAGGCGCCTATTCCAATTATACAGGGTTTTCGGGTTACCCGGGATTGGGGGGCGGAAGCTCGCTTCCCGTGCAAGCGCCGGCTGCCGTACCCGAACCGTCCTCCGGGGGCGGCCTTGCTTCATTGTTTGGCGGAGGAAGCGGCAGCGCTTTGGGTACCGGCAGCGGCTTTAACCTCGGTCAGCTGAAAAATATAGTGGATCGGCTGGGCGGCATTGAAGGCATTATGGATACGTTCGGCAAAATACAAAAGATGGTGGAAAGCCTCAATCAGATGTCACCCATGATCAAGCTGCTGATGGGTGCCTTTAAAAAGAAAAAGTCGAACGATACAAGCAGCGGCAGAGTTAAGCCAAGACGCAGAAGACGGCGTAACCGCCGAGACCGCAGGCAGCGTAACCGCAGGTAAACAAGAAGACCGGATGTTCACCAGGCCTGCAGGGCCATCCGGTCTTCTTGCTGTGACAGCAAGAATATCGGCCTGCCTCCCCCCAACTTTTACCAGATATAACGTCCTCATATACAAATAAGGCCGATACCCGGGCCGGAGAAGAATCGTTTCCTTCCGGCGCGGATATCGGTCCGTGAATGATTATATAATGACTGTTTTCACTGAAGAAGAAATCGGCTGCGAATCGGTTGACGACGTTCCCCGGCCTACACAATCGCCGGATGGACATTCGCTGTAATATACGGTGACTTTACGCGTTTCCTGTGTCCCTATGATTTGTTGACAATGCTTGCACAGAATCGTTCCCAGATGCAGTTCGTTTACACCAACGCTTCTTTCCACGACTCGACACGCTCCTTATTCATAGATTCAGAAACAGTAGAAGCCAAATCCATGACACGGCTCGCATAGCCCCATTCATTGTCATACCAGGCGAGCACTTTAATCTGATCAAATGCCGTCATGATCGATCCTCCGTCGATGACGGCGGACTTATCGCATCCGATAAAATCGGAAGAGACAAGCGGTTCGTCGCTGTATCCGAGAAACGGCGCCATCGGCCCTTCGGCCGCTTCAATGAAGGCCTTTTGCACCTCTTGGACATCGACCGGACGTTGAACCTGCACCGTAAGATCAACCAGCGATACATCCGGTGTCGGAACCCGGACCGCAATGCCGTTGACTAGCGGAGCCAAATGCGGAAGCACATCGACAAGCGCTTTGCCGACGCCCGTGCTGGTCGGAATGATCGATTGCGTGCAGGCGCGGGCCCGGCGCAAATCTTTATGTGGATTATCCATATGCCTCTGGTCGTTCGTGTATGAATGAACCGTTGTCATCCAGCCGCTTTTCACCTGAAACGCCGAATCCAGCACATGCAGCACGGGTGCCACACAGTTGGTCGTGCAGGATGCGGCGGACAGCAGCGTATGCTTCTCGGCATCGTATTTATCGTCATTGACGCCCATCACGACCGTCAAGTCCATCCGTTTCCCCGGTGCGGTAATAATGACCTTGCGGGCGCCTGCGTTCAAATGCTTCGTTGCACCCTCTTTATCGTTGAACTTCCCCGTTGCATCTATTGCAATGTCTACACCGAGCTCTTTCCAAGGAATCGCGCCAGGGTCGCGTTCAGACACGATCCGTATGCGGCGGCCGTTGATGATCAGCTCATCGCCTTCCTCACGCACTTCCGCTTTCCAGGTTCCATGTACTGTGTCATATTTTAACAGGTGAGCAATGGTATCGGCCGGGTATATGGAATTGATCGCTTTCAGTCCCATGCCGTCTTCACTCCGCTCGAAAGCGCGTCTGATTAAAAGCCTGCCGATACGTCCCACCCCACTAATGCCTAACGTCCCTGCCATGCCATTCCCTCCAGTACGATTTGTCTTTTT
>NZ_SGWF01000024.1:0-41927 GCF_013337105.1 Paenibacillus sp. JMULE4 | reverse complement strand
ATGATCCATCTCCTTTATTTCCTCCGGTGTAAGAGGACTCCGTATGTTCTTGATCCATAGTTCCGCCAGCCGTTGGTGGATAGGCATCACGTCCATAGATGCCACCACCCATAGCAGGCAAGAGCGCCAAGGATTATTACAGACCAATGAGCATGACGCTTGAGCGGACCGTCCTCGCGCAGCGGTTCCTGCGTTTCTCGGATAGTCCGGATCCGGCTGCCGTCATAACTGAAGCGATAGACCGTTTGTTTCTTCACTGTAACCCATCTCCTTTTCGGTTGATGATACAGTATATGCGCTCATGCGTAGAAGTTGACTGGATAGTTGTAAAAATTGCACACTAAGTTTCAGGGCTTGTCAGATAAAACAGATCATTTACTGGACGGTTTACTTTACCGCTTATTTTCAACGCCAATTCAAGACTAGGTTGTGTTCGTTGATTCTCATAACGGTTGTACTGTTGTTGCGGCAATCCTAGAAACTCAGCGAACTCGATCTGGTTCATCCTATGTTCGAATCGAATATCCTTCAAGTTATTTTTCACTGCCACGCAGATCACCTCACCGAACAGAATTCGACGGACAAGCTTGTCGAATCCTTCAAAGAAACATAGGAGCTTTTGGCGAAATATATGGTTTACACGATTGGAGATATATGGTATATTTTACTTGTCCGGAAGCACCGGCAAGAGCCCCTTGAGGAAGCACCTCAGGGGCTTAATTCATTTCCGATTCCTGTACTAATCTTTAGTACTTATGATAAAACAAAAAAAATGCCCCCACCAGCCGTAGCCAATAAAAAAGCCCCCCATCCCAAAGGAAAGAGGGCTCAAAAAGTTATATTTTCTGAATTATTGAACAGGCCGACCGGATCCCTTCCGAAGCTCAAGCCAGCAGGGAACTCTATCATTCATCTCTCATCGGTGCCGCAACTCCGGCCATGCGTGATACAATCATCAGTGCTAGGTATGCAGCCTGCGAACCAGTGAGTTCCTGCTTGTATGACTTTTCGGCCCACTCATAAGAAATCAGCGGATCGCCGTCCGGACCGCCCGGAAGCTGGCTCAACCCGGTAAGCTGATCTCCCAGTTGCCGCCACTGCTTAAGATTCAAATCCAACGGTCTTGACATATCGTCATCCTCCTCCAAGCAATCTGCATATTCCTTAGCCACATCAGCCACAAAATCGGTGAACGTCTTCCCAAGCAGCTGCAGCGCATTCTGCGGATCTGTTCGCCGCGCCGGGTCGAGAATGTAATGCCCTGTGATGTCTGTAGCCGGATTGAGCCCGTAGCGGTAGCAGCTGTAAGCCATGACCCACACATACCGCTTATACGCTTCCTGATTGTCGATCTTGCCGCCATAGCAGAGCTCCACGCCACCAGCTGCATCGTTCGCATCGGCCCCATATCTGGCATTGTCCGTCTTTACATCATAAATGACATGGTATGCCTTCTCCGCCGGACCGGTCAAAAAGGGGATGCATTCGATAATCTCCTTATCATCCACAAAAATATGAGCGGATTGGTACACATCGGCATGCGTACGTTCATAATAAGACACATTGGCTGCGGCCGTTGATCCGGGATTACCGGTATCGTGGGCCACCATAAACCTGCAGCGAGCCAGCGATAGGCAGGGCCGGCGTTTACTTGGCCCCGATAAGTACCGCTGGATGATCGGGTATTTCATTTTGAAAGAGGTCATTGTTGGCCATCACCTTTCTGCTGCAGTTGCTCCAAAAACTTTGTTAATGCTGGCGGTAACGGCACACCAAGAACACCCAGGTTTTCGACAACTGACAATCCCTCGCGACCAGAGTAAAAGTACAGAGCGATCGTTCTAAATACCGGGACTTCTCCTCCGATTAACTCGTCCAGCAGTACGGCCAGTGCGATCACTCCCAGCACAACGCCCTTGCGGATGCCGCCCCAAAACATGATCTCGCTGTTAACGGTTTTCGTCTTAACGGCCCCGAGAAGCCCGCTGATATAATCAGCAATCATAAGGAATACCAGCACCTTCAGCGCCGTATCCCAGCCTCCCAAGTATTGGCTTGCGATCAAACCAATAAAGGCCACAACTCCACCGATCGCCGTTTCCCCTTTGGTATCTCCAGCTGCGGCCGTAATGACCAATGCGCCTAACTGTCTAATTTGCATAAATGACCCCTCTCCGCCCTTTCACGGGCATAAAAAATACCCCGATCAGCTCGGGGCTTGATATTTGTGCTAATTTAAGTTATGCCTTATTTTTGTCAACTTGAGCGTATCGCCTTACTCGCTATAATTGGCGCGGAGGAATGTCGTCTTTTTGGTATATAGTCAGCAGCAAGCAGAGCGAGTATCACAAAAAACAGCGTTCCAATACTGCTGTACGCAGTCAATTCGTAGGTGTTCATGTTCAGCAATAAGGCCACCAAACAGAGTTTTAGCAGTGTTGCTTTTGTTTTGAATAACAAAATCAGAATGGCTGACAGAAAAAGAACAAACCCAATCATGCCGGACTCATACAATATTTTGATGAAATTATTGTCGAGCACCCCTGTAATGTGGCGAATACTTACACCCGCACCAGGGGAAAGACCAAAGAGCATGATAGCACCAAATTCGTTAAAAGCGTCCCAAATGTTAGAAATCACACTGAAACGATGGCTATAAGACTCATCATCCGTTCGAGCGATACGAGTAACGAACGATTGCCATATCCCGGTTTGATACAGTACGGCGAATATCGCAGCACACAAGAGGCCAAATCTAAACATCAGTTTAAAGCTGATCTTAATCTTGTAAGCCACCAAAAATAGTACGAGCACAATGGTTGTGGCAAAAATGTTTCCGCGCGAGAAACTGGTCAATAGCCCAAAGGAGAGGATGAGGGCACTTATAATATACCATTTGGCTCCTTTTCCACTCCGCCGATGCTCAACAATCATCCCGAGCGCCATAATGAGCCCTACCATGCAGACAGTCCCGAGTGCCAACGGCTCCCCTTGAAAGCCAAACGAACGGGTGATACGGTCGCCCGCAGCAAAAAAGCCCCTTTCACGCAATAGATACCCTTCGATCAATAACGGTTGCCGGGTGATGAACTGCAAAATTGCCAAAATGGCGTTGAATGTACTGAGAAAAATTACACCCTTTATAAATTTGATCCTGAAAGAATCATAATTTGAGGCGAGCAGATACACTGCAAAAAACACACCAAAGTTCATGATTAGCATAAACACGAGAGAGTTGATTTGGAAATATCCTTCCCCCGTTACGACGGATAGATAGGATGAAAATATGATACAGAAAAGGTAAGTCGACATGATCAGCACCGGGAATTTGGGCAACGCTATTATTTTGGCCCGAGAGATCATCAAAGAAATGAACGAAAGATACATCGCACTTAATACCAATACCTTATCCGGCGATAAAGTCCCGATCGGTGTAGGTACTTGGTAGAACACGGTTGCTTTGCTGTCCGGGATAAGGCATACCACCGCGGCGAATAAGAATGCGACTAGCGTTAATGTTTTATTTGGCACCAACAAAATTCCCCCCACCCCTTGATACATTTTGTATCCTACTTTCAGATCAATAATACCACACCTTTCATAAAAATGGGTACATTTTCTTATTCATCTTATGCGTCTTCTGCATTTACAAAATTCGACAAAGTTTTTAAGTATTCGTAAGCTTGTTTGATAAAATTAGACGATCCTTCTTCTACCGACGGCGCAAACTCATACCGCTCTTGTTTCACAAAGGCATTTCCACTAATAAATGCAGATTGGTCAATGTAATAGTTTAGCGTAAATGCCAAGCTCGTTTTTGACCCGAATATACTGTCTACCCGAGCATAGGAATCGGTAATTATGATGCCAGATTCTGCGCTCGTACTGATAATGAATGCCATTTAACTACCTCCTCCCCTTACTTAATTTCCTGTCAGTACCTTCATCTCGACCCAGGTTCCCGGTGTACCGCTGGCGATACAAGTCCAGCCAACGACGACATACTTGCTGCCAGGATCGCCTTCCTCTATCCTAAGCGTGTTCCGTTTCTCGTCCCCATTATTCCACGTACCAGTCGTCGGCATCAGGGTGCCGTACGTGATCACCTTACCCCCAACCTTATAATAGAACAAATCCTCATTGATCCTTCTGACCAGTGGCGGGAAAATGTTATTGTTCTGTACAAACACTTGCGAAAAGTTGTCATACTTAACGTTCTCAAAGGAAACACTTCCGGCGTTCGTTTCGGCTCCTGCATAGAGCAGATATCCGCTGCCCCCGCCCGACACGGTTACGTTCCGAATCTTGATATTGCGGAAAACGGCGGTATCTCCCGTTGCCGTATTCTTAAACCGAACCAGTCCATAGATGTTAGCCACGCTGACATTACTGAACGAAACCATCCCGGTATCGACTTCCACATTGGAACCTTGGATGTCAAAAAACGCATTGTAATTGTTATTGTTGTCTGCTCCCTCGATGTGGAAGCTAATCAGCTTGAAGCTCTCGCAGTTGTCGAACACAAAGCAGTTGGTCAGTTTCGTATGCTCCACATTTAGCTGAGACGCAAAGCTTTCGGAAAAATTCTTGAAGACAAAACCGTTAATCGCTGTCCGTTTTGTTCCCTGCTCAAAATTATCCCAGTTGTTCGAGTAAATATTGCTGAAAATACATCCCGTATTCCCAGCGTTGATAGAGGACAAATACATGATGTGTCTCGAATAATTGGAAATACGAATGTCCCGGATCGTGGTACTATAAATATAGTTCTGTGACGTATCTGTATCACTGGTACTATAACGTTCGCAGTAGATGAAACTTGCTGCGTTAGAAACACTCAATCGTTCGATGACACTTTCATAGAGCTTTTGAACATGGATAGCGTTGCCCCACTTATTTGCACTAGGCTGAAAGTTTTTGTACTCCAGTCTCAAGTCTCCAATTCGTATGCCTTCGCCGCCGGAGTAGAAGATTGGAATGTTATCCGATGTCTGTACAATGACAGAGGACGAACGGCTAAATCCTATCAGTTGTTTCCCCGATGCCACGTTGAGGCTGCGAGTGATTTTGTAACGCCCCCGGAGCACGAATACCCGGGAGAATGCGGCAAGGGCCTTCTCAAACGCATCTGAATTATCTGTCCCCTCCCCCGTTGTAGGATTGTAGTCATTTACGGCTCCAAACCATTGGGGGTACACCCAATCGACGCTCGCCGTGGTCATGCTGATATTGCCGCCCAGTGACAAATCGAATATGTGATCAAAAGGATTCGCTTCAATCTGTCCGTAGATCGTCACTGTCACCCCGGATGCAGGCTTAATCTTTGCACCGGGAGCAAAGGCCAACGCCTTACCTGCCGGGATTGTAATGTCCTCACTAATCAAATATTCGCCTTCCGGTAAGAAAGCGGCGTTAGCATTGGCAAGAATCGAGACAATTACAGAAGAACTATCCTCTGTCCCGGTCGGATCGGCCCCTTCACGGCGAATGTTAACCCCACGATGGTCTACATCATCGTAGATACTCGTTACGCGCGTCTCGTGGTCCGCGATATTATTCTTAAAAGCGTCATGGTCGTAAGCTGTAAAAAATCTCCCGACTTTTACACCACTCCCCCATGCTTTCGCCGCGCCCTGGAATCCTCGTGTCACACCTGTTAAGTTATCGCCGGATATGCCAGTGTAAAGGATAGTTTCCGCATCTTCTCCGCCGCCGATTACCAGCAGATTCGGCGCGGCTGGTAGAACAGAGGCGTCCATTACAGGAACTGTTGTTTGCACATCATCGATTGCGCTGGCGAGCTCTGTTTGAGGGCTGTTGACTTGGCCAGGATACATAGGTTGTTGTGCCATTCTTATTTGACCTCCTCACGCCAATTAAAATAAACCCCTGAAACCAACCCCGGGGCTTGATCGGTAATATATGGTATAATGCAAGTAAAAGATTAAAAGGAGATGATCGCTTTGAAAAAGACGATAGTCGCCCTTGCGCTCGGACTCTTGATCGGATCAGCAGGAACGGCGCTTGCCGCGAGCGAAACGGTACAAGCTGTGTTTGGTAAGTTTAATTTTGTTGTCAACGGAGAGGTTAAAGAGCTAAAAACTGATCCACTCGTTGTCGACGGAACCTCGTACTTGCCTGTCCGTGAGGTAGCCGGACTGCTCGGATTCCGGTTGGACTATGACGCCGATAGTCGTACAATTAAATTGGATAATAAACTTGGTACCGGGAGCGCCGGAGGATCAACAACAAATCAAACTAAAGGAGGCAGTAGTATGGAAACAATTACTGATGAATGGATTTCGCTTCAAGAACTAACCCAAAATTTCGGTATTAAAATCAACGCTAACAGCAATTCCTTGTCATTATCAAAGAATGAATTGGTTATTGAAATAAAATTCATTCGTAACGGTGATGAAATTATTGGCGGAAAAACTTCATCCGGTAATATAGGGTTAAGAATTAAAGATTCCGAGACTCAACTTAAACTCTCTGATTTACGAGCTGTCGGAATAGTAGATTAGAAATTCCCGCCTCCGCGAGACTGCACGAATATTTGAGAATTTAGATTTGCCACTATACGCCCGAGACCATTGGGCGTTATTTTTATTTCATGCCAGCCCCGATTAACCTTCCCTGATCCATCTTTCGACAAATACGGTATGATGTCCACGTCTTGAACGCTCGTTCCGAGTCCCGTAAGCAAGTTGCCGTCGACTTGAACCTCTATGCTTGTCGGCGTAGGCCCTTCAAATATCCCGTATTCTATCTCATGAGTATGGGACGGTATGATATGGGTGTGATCCATTCCGTGGACATGAGCCGCAATTTGGTGAGTATGGTCCATCCCGTGAACATGATCAATTGTCGCATAAGAGTGGGTGTGTGGGACAAGTCCATGGCGGTGATTTCCGGAAGGCACCCATGTATGCCAGCCGCCATCCTTGTCGACGAGGACAGTTCCGGCGCTTATTCCATGATCATGATATCCAGTAAGTTGGGACACTTCAGGTGTGCCATAGCTACCCGATATTTCCCAGCTGCCTCCACTCGATGTATCCGTTAGATGCTGACCGCCACTAGGGACAGTCGTACTCGTGCTGCTTGGGCCTGACGTCGTTTGACCTCCCGCTGCTGTCGTACTGGTGCTGCTCGGGCCGGATGTTATGGCGGGGGCTGCTGCTATAGCACGTTCATATGCCCGGAATGCCTCGACTTGATACGATAGTTGCATTTTGTTTATTCGCGCCGTCTCCTCCGGTATATACAATCTGAGAATGGCCGGGTGCGTCGGATCGGCGTTGTCCGCAAAGTCGTGCGAAACGAGATTCGTCGCCCCTTGTGCGTATACCTCGTTTATTCGTTGCCTATTGGCAAGTTCAGCAATTGTCCCAGCTATGTCTTGCGGACGGTTCGCAATTTCAATTTCAACGGCTCCCGGAGCACCATATAGATCACGTTTGCGGACGTTAACAACACGAGCCGTAATGTCGATGCCCAAATCTTTATCTTGTACCCGTACATTCGTCCCGGTCCTAAACCGATATATATCCTGCCCGGTCAATCGATGGATTTCGGACGCTTGTACCGTATACGACACGCGCGGTTGCTTCATTTCGTCCAGCAGTGCCTCAGCCCGTGCCAAGAGCGTTTCCGGATACTCAAACCGACGATCCACCCATACGCGGGAGATAATGCCGTATTGTGCCTGTGACGCGGTATCCTCGACATAGGGCTTACCTCCATTGATATCGGCAAACGTCAACTGATTGACGCCCTCGCCGTATCCGAGCGCATAGAGTCGGTTACAAACGTTCGACGGGTCAACGACTCTTTCCACGCCCTGCATGTTGATGCCATATCGAATAAAGGCTGCAACCTCACTGGATGCTGCAACAAGGTTCAGCTTCCAAGGATAAACTGTCGTGTCCCACGTCCACTGATACCCTACGTCAAATGGCTTCGGAACACTCATAATAGCCGCAAGCAGCGTTTCATTTTCCCAGTTATACTCAAACTGCCGAGCAAACTCGACCGTTCCGAGCTGCCAGCGCTGAACAGTTTGACGCTGTAGGATATAAGCCAGCACTTCTGCCGTATACACGCCAAGGTTGCCGATTGTGTGATATTGAAAAAGTACATCGTCGATCAGTGTTGCAAGGACATGTTCACAACTATACGTAACCGTTTTTCCGTCGCTGCTTCGCTTTGCGGTCGTCGGGAGGATGCGGAACAGTTCCACGCGCTCACGGCCGTCATACAACTCCACGAAACGCAAGGGTTGGCATTCCGCATTCTTAGGGTCGTTGGCAGGCAAGGAAAAAGACGCCGTCCAAAGTCCGTTGAGCGGCGTCTCATATCCGACTGTAAAGGCGTTTTCCAAAAGCGCCACGCGGCGCATGTTATTGTCGTAAACCGTCACCGGTGCTGCTGGCAAGATAATTACCCCCTACACAAATTTATCGCGGTGCGTAATCCGTAAAATGACATTGCGGCTTCCGGACGTATCGGTATATGTGATCTTGTTTGCTCCAAGGGCTAAATCGAAAAAATCGCCCGTCGTCTGTTGCAGCGCGTTCTGACCGTTGATTGTGACCGTTAGTGTGTTAGAATCAATGACAATCCTGTCACCAGGCTCAAACTCACCGTCAAACTCGATATAATCGATGTGGTATTTGGATAAGTTTGCTGCTAATGAACCTGCGCCGGACATGTTCGACTGCATATTGCGCTCGCGGACATAGATCGCGCCAATCGATCCCGCGCCGGACATGTCTGAGTCAAAGACGATCTCGCGGACGTAAACGGCTTCGATTGATCCCGCTCCGGACATGGCCGCATACATGGCTTGATCAGTATTGAGCAGCACTGATAACGCACCTGCACCGGACATGACTGAGTTGAACAAGATGATAGTTGCCACACCCGGGAGATTATAAGGCGTCCAGTTAAATCCGCTCCGGTTGAACATTAGCCCTCACTCACTTGTATCGATCCCGTCAAAAACCGCGCCCGGTCGTTGGCCAAAATCGTACGAGGGCTGTTAACCGGCCCGTGATAGAGTAAGTTGCCGCCTGTTGCTGCGCTGCGAATCCCGATATGCGTCACCGTCCCCCAATCGGCTGTAGCCACCGGGAAATTGATGTCTGCTGTATTGCTTGTCTTTGCCTGATCGGCTGCAAGTGTCGGGGCTGAGAATGTTATTGCCTGACGCGCATACCCTCCCCCACTCACTTCCTGCCCCGTATCAGCGGCAGTGGGATTGGACGTATATAGAGCGACGTAAAGTGCCGTTGGGGCCGTAAAGTTCTGTCCTCTTAGCGCGGCGTTGATTGCCGCTGTCTTCCAATAGTTTGATTTGGACAATGCAACTTCTGCCATGACATTCACCCCTCAACTAAATATTCGTTCTCGATTTTAAAGTGCTGGATTGTCGTCGGCCCTTGATTGGCCAAAACGATAACCGGCGGCGTTCGGATCTCCCCCGTTGACTGAATCGTCGTCACATACGGCGATGTAGTAACAGTGTCCTCGAATATCCGTTCAGCATCAGCGTTCGCCCACGGGTCAAACGCCGTAAAAGGAAGTGAAAACACCCCTGTCCCAATAATGCGATCAATATCAAAAGAACCGACAAAGCGCACGGTAAAAAACTGCCCTGGTCGTTCACGAAACCGCAATTCCAATGTGCGTGGCTTGCCGTAACTGTCGATCAAGTGTGCAGCCAGCGCAACAGCCTGTTGTTGTAATTCGTTGGCGTTGCGCGTAATGAAAGCACAATCTAGGACAAATGGACGCGGGCCCATATCTGCGCCAAAGTCCCATTGACCATTGCGTCCCGGAATTGTCAATGTGCGATCTACTGTACTTGGAAGGGCTGGACGTTTGGATGTGCCACGGACGATAAAACCAAAATCTTCATTAGATTTATCTCCAAGCCATATAAACGCGGTCATAGTATACCCCCTATACTCCGTTGTGCCTGGCTTGCTCGGTTGAATATAGCTCGAGCGATTGCTTCAATATCGTTTTCGTTTCTGATCTGGAGCACAGCACCGGCAAACATTCCCTCAAAATTGTAGACGGCGGCTCCTCCTGACCCGGAAACGCCGGCCATCTGCGCCGTTGGAGCCGCCGTGCCGGACAGTACATCGGCAGCCGTTGCGGCCATGTCAGCAGCTTTTTGGCGTACATCGGTTATCGAATTACCAATCCCTCTCGCAAAGCCCTCGCCTGTGTACTCCCCGAGACGCATTAACACACGAGATGGGGAGCGGATATCCAGAAAGTCCCGCAGTCCACCGGTTACTCTATCCGCGATACCTTTGACCGCTTCCCCAACGGCACCCGCCATGTTTTTGATACCATTGACGAATCCTTGAATCATGTCTTTTCCAAGCTGCAGCATAGTTGACGGAAGCTCTCGAACCCAATCGATTGCGGCCGTTATCCCAGTTACAATTGCATCTTTAACAGTTGCCACCGTGGAGATTACAGCATCCCGCATCTTGGTAAACATGTCCGAGCCGATTGTATAAAGCTTGCTAGGCAGTTCTCGGAACCAATCAAGAAGCGTGTTCCAAGTATCTTTAATCCATGTCGATGTTGCGGTGATGATTGTGGATATGGCCGACTGTATTCCGTTCCATGCCGATTCCGCTGCCGACTTAATGCCGCTCCACGCCGCACTCAGCGCTTTCGATATCAAATCGAGCGCCCCGGAAAATACCTGCTTGATGCCGTCCCAAATGTCACCGAAGGCTTCTTTCAGATTATTCCAGATAGCCTCAGCGTCTTTTTTCAGGTTTTCAAAGTCTCCCGTCACTAAATCAATGATGAGCAGGAGAGCGCCGCCGAAAATGTTTTTGATTGCCTCCCAGACGCCCGAAAAGAACGTTCGGAAGCCATCCATGATCGGACGAATCACATCAATGATTGCCGCGAATGCCGTCTGAGCTACCGACTTAAGGCCGTTCCAGGTGTCCGTGAGGAACGATACAATGCCGCTCCATACATCCGTGAAGAAAGTTGCGATACCTTCAAACACGGACGAAGTGGTGTTTTTAATAGCTTCCCACGTGGCAGACAAACCGGAAGTGATCGCTTCCCATGCCGTCGATGTGGCGGACGAAATGTTGTCCCACAATCCGACAAAGAAATCCTTGATCGAATCCCAGTTGGCGATGATCAAAGCTGCTCCGGCTACAATGGCAGCTATGGCTAGACCCACCGGACCGGTAAGCGTGGTAAATGCAGCGCCCACCGCCGACAAAACTGGAGTAAGCATCGCAAAACCCGCGACAATTTGCGGGATAAACCCAATCAATAGAAGCAGCGGCCCAGTAATCAATGCAAGAGCAGAAACAATAGCGCCGATGATGGCGATGGTCGTCTGGACGCTTGGCGGAAAACTATTAAACACGTCAACAACTGATTGGACAATACTGACCAGCATCCGTAACGCCGGAATTAACGCGGTGCCGATCGATATCTGGGCAGTCTCCACCGAACCGCTGAGTTCTTCAAGCGCTCCCCTGAAGGTGTTCATCTTTTGGGCAGCTACATCTTCGGCAGATATTTTGCCCATGGCCTCCGCCATAGCCTTGATGCCGTCTGCACCCTCTTTGTAGAGGATGTTCGCGGCGCGGATGGCGTCTGACCCAAATAGGGTGTTGAGTGTGACCTGACGCTGTTCCGCGGTCATGCCTTTTAAAGCATTTTGTAAAATATCCGCAATCTCGGCCATCGACTTGAGGTTGCCGTTGGAATCATAAAATGCCGACGACATAGCCCCGGAGTTAAAGGCCATTTCGTTGAACGCTTTATTTGCCTTATCCGTTCCAACTTTTACGCCTTCAAGTTCTGCCGAATAAGTCATCATAGCATCTACAATATCTTTTGTAGCCGTAGATGCAGGGGTAACACCATTTTCGGCTAAATACTGCAGAGCTTTTTGGGCGTTAAAAGAGTACAGTCCCAACCTTTCAAATTCGGCGGCAGCATCATCCGTAGTAGGCGTTAGGCGCATCAACATGGTTTTTAACGCTGTGCCTGCATCAGAACCTTTCAGCCCGTTTTGTGCAAACGCCGCAAGTGCCGTTACAGTGTCTTCAAATGATAGCCCAACGCCGGATGCTACAGCGGATACCTGGGACAGACCAAATTTGAGTTCTCCGACGCTCGTCGCGGAGGCGTTCGCTGCGCCGGCCAGAATGTCGGCAGCCTGCTGAACGGTGATGGCATCATCCTTGAACGCATTGAGCGCCGTGCTTGCAATCTCGGCAGCGTCCGCCAGCTCCAGCTCGCCAGCCGTCGCCAAAGATAAAGCGCCCGACAGACCTCCATTTAGGATGTCCTGGACACTTACACCGGCTTTGACCAGTTCCTCGATGCCGCGCGCTGCTTCGGTTGCGCTGTATTTGGTTTGCGCCCCCATGGTAACGGCCAAGTCCTTAAGCTCGTCCTTGAACTGAGCGACTTCATCCGGCGCCATGACCGAATAAACGTTTGCCATGCCCTGTTCAAAGTCGGCAGCGCCCTTCACAGCCACGCCCAAGCCTGCAGCAATCGCAGCGCCGGCCGCCGTCATGCCGGCACCCAGCTTTTTGGCTTGTTCGAAGGTATTCCCGAGCGATTGTTTGGCCTGTTCAAACGATTCCTGATAGTCTTTACCAAGCTTTTTCACAAAGCCGCTTTGATCGCCAAGCTCTGTCGTGACATCGGAGAGGCGGTCTTCCAGATTCCGGAGCTCGGCTTCTGTTTTCGCAACCTCCCGCTGAAACGCTCGGTACTGGCCCTCGCTGATCTGGCCTTTTTGGAATTGCTCGTTTACCTGTTCTTGCACCGATTTCAGCCGGTTCAGCTTTTCGCGAGTATTCTCCACCGCCTGCGAAAGCAACTGCTGCTTCTGTGCAACCAGTTCCGTGTTCGTCGGGTCCAATTTCAGGAGCTTATCGACCTGTTTTAGCTCTGACTGGATGTCTCGCGCCCGTTTGTTCACATCCGACAGGGCTGCAGACAGCCCGGACGTCTCCGCACCAATGACAACGTTGATCCCTTTAATTGTTTCGGCCATTTGATTCGCCTGCCTTTCCCCGGAAAAAGAAAAAGGCAGGCACTTGGCTCGCTACTATGTGCGGCTCTGGCTCTGTCCTTGGATTTTCACAGTAACGATTTGTTTGCAACGCTGACACTTAATTTCAAGGTCAGCCCTGTTCGCATAAAATAATGTTTGCCCGCATTTCGGGCATTTAACTTTCTCCATCGTCATCAGCTCGCTTCAACTTCTTTTCGCAAATTGTCCATTGCTGTAGCGAGTTTCCTTTTCGTTTTTCGAATTCGCTTGTCGAGAGATTCAGCCTGTTTGGCTGATATACCTTTTCGCAGTTTGCGCTGTAAAGCGGAAAGCTCCTCTTGAATCTTTTTTGTGACAGAATTTTGATAATATGCCGTATACACTTTGCCGCAATGAGGGCACGAAAAGCCAACCCGCTCGATGTCGTCTTTGACAGCTTCGGTCCCGTAACTGATCAGTATAAATTCCTGGCCACAGCCTTCGTTGCATGTCAGTTCTAGCAACCAATTCACCCCCGGTAAAATGCATCTATGTCCTCTTGCGTTGCTTCTCTTGGTTCATCGTTCATCCGACCAAAGAAAAAGTCCGCCATATCAAACAGGTCGCGGACTCGCAATTCGTTCATTTCTGCAAACGACAAACCTATACGCTTGCCCAGCCCAAGTATATCGATCTCTGGTTTATCGCTGGGCTTGCTGGACTGTTTGTTTGAGTCCTTTCGCTCCGGCACGAAAAAAGCCGCTTGTCGCTTCCTCCATAACAGCCGTCAAAATTTCAGAGTCGAAGAGATCAAACGATTCAAACGAGCTAACCCACTCTACGAAAGACGGAAACTGTTTACCTAAAGCGTCCGCCTTTGCCATTGCCCAGATAAGCTGCAAAAACATAACGGAGTCCAATTGACCGAGGTTAATATCTTTCAAGTCCAGTTGCTGATTACTGCCGGAAAGTGCTTGGAGGCCGACCATTCCCTGTGCCATTTTCAAAAAATCTCCAAGTAAGTCAGTCTTGAATTCCTGCTTATAAAACAAAAGAGCCAGGGGCGTCGCCCTGACTCTTACCGTTTGATCCCCGATATTCAGCTCGCGCATGTGCATCCCCCTTATGGTGTAAACGTCGGAGTGTATACCGCGTTGAAAAAGCCGTTATAAGCTGTTGCGTTGGTATCGGAAAGTTCCAGATCGCCCTTAACGAGCATCCGGCCATCAATCTCAATAGGTGAGATTGTCAGGCTTAAAACATCTGTTGCCGGCGTGATCGACTCATTTTTCGTCGTGCGTTCTTTTGCCGGCCGTGCAGCTACGCAATCGTAATAGACAAAACGCCGGTTGCGCTTGTCGCCTTGAACCTGGCCCAAAAGTGCGAACTTTTTCGGAATAGCATCCGAAATTTCAATCAGCGCACCGTTATTGTCAATTTCCCAGCCAAGCATTTCGGCCAACACTGCATCCGGCACGTTGGCCATTTCCAATTCCCCGGTGTATCCGTTGTTCGCGGTCACCGTGAAATAGGCGGTGTTGTCAGCGTAAAACGTACTTGCCTCACCAACCGTCGTCGGCGTCCAGCGGACAGCTCCGGGGATGGCAATAGGTGTCTCCCAAGCCGGTTGTTCGGCAGCTTGTGCGTCTACGAACGCGATATGGACTTTTTCGAGTCCAAACGTTACTTTGTTTTGAGACATGTTCGGTTTCAACCTCCTTATTCATTTCTAGCAATACCGGCATTCGCCCAGAATACCGTTTGCTCCAGATTTGTCATCGCCAACGACTTTTCGCGGCTATTGGGACAAAGCTCATCGATCAGATAGGCCAGTTCCTTTGCCTTCTCCCGGATTGCTTGGTATCTTTCGGGTTGTCCGTCTTTGGGAGCGTGATACTTAAAATTGTTTTCGATTTGCTGATTCACAGCCTTCACTCTCCGATCAATTGAATTTCGTAAATGGTTTGAAAGAGCTTTTCCTCATCCAGCCATGTTGCCGTTTTGGAGTATGGCATCCGCAATTCCTTGAGTTTGTCCTGGACAAGCTTCTCCGTTGCAACGTCCTTTTTGGTAGTGTAGAGCTCAACCTGATAGTTGCTGACCTCAACATAATTTAAGTTGTCGGCCATCACGTCACCGGAAAAAGCAAATTGGACCGTAATAAACGGTGGTGGAGGAGCGGGATTTTCGGGCGTGCTCACGAAATGCGAATAGGCGACCGGGTATCCGATCGCCTTGAGCGCTTGAATTAATTCGGCATTCGTCATGTTCCGCCCCCATTCCGGATGATCCGCTTAATCTCATCCGGCAACTTGGCAGCGTGCTTTTCATAGGCTGGTCGCAAGTGTGGAAAAGCCCGCACCCGGCCGCCTCCACGCTTGGCGTGCCCGAATTCCAGCAGATGTACACGGCGATAATGCTTCTTGTTCCAAACCGTATAGCCTCGATAACCGTGTGAAGCCAAAGTGCGACGGGTTTGAACAAAGCCTTTCGCATATTTGCCTGTTCGTTTTGGTGCCAGGCGAATCGTTTCCTCCAATACATCAGTGGCCGTTTCATCAACTTTAGTTTCAATAGCATTAATGACGTCTTCCGTGTACTCGCGAACGGCGTCTGTTATTGCAGCGGCCAGTTGATCGATTGAGATGTTAGCCACTTCCGCTCACCCTTTCACAAACCAAAATCACTTTGTCGCCGTTATTCCTTGTCCGAATGATGCTGTAGACGATCCCTTCATATTTAAGCTTTTGTTGGCCCAAATAATGGACAGAGTAAGTCTCCAATTGCTTTTCCGGGCGAAGGCCAGCGGCCGCGGCATTGTAGAATGCTGAGTCGCTTACGTTCAACTCACGCCCGAACACCTTCTTTTCGGAATAGGACGGGATTTGATTCCCATCCTCGTCCCTAGTGATGGTGCTCGACATCAGAAAAAAGACTTTGTCGTAGCGGGCCATTTGACTTCGCTTCATCGTCGCCATTTAAACCACCTGGCTTCGATATGCTAATTGATTCGCCATGACATAAAAGGCGGGCGAGAACTTCGTCTCCCCGCCTGTCAAGTTCCAGATGTCAGTTACGCCGAGCACAATCACGCCGACGGCCAGATCATCCGCGAGCATGGTTTCTGATACGCCAGCGCCTTTCAGGAATGATTTCACGACCCGAATCTTTTGCATAAGTACACCGTCAAAGTCGGTACCATCTACAGGAAGGCTCAAACCTTTTTTACACTCGGTGAGTAACTCGATATCAGTCATTGCTAGTCCCCGTTTGTTTTTCGGTCAAGCCCTGTACTGAATCATTAATTTGCGTAGTGTTGAGGTTTGACTCAGAAATTTGCCCGTCATTGGTTTGCCCAGGATAACCCTCTGGCCCAGCCGGATCTCCTAAGCCATCATCAACAGCCGCGTTTACCGCAAATGGTACGAGAACGATTTTTATTCCGCTTTTCTCCTGCTCAAATCGCAGCTTATTGGACAACTGTTCATGTTCGGTTTCCGACAACGGTTGCTTTGCTTGCCAGATCAAAACGGTTTCTTCTGTTTTCGTTGTGGCCTTCAATTCTGTTAATTGTTCAACTTCAGGCTTTTTCCTTGCCATGTGATCTCCGCCTTTCAAATAGGGGGGCTTTCACCCCCACATATTAGGTTGCTGTGCCTTTCTTGACGATGACGACGCCGTTCGGATCGATCAGCTTGCCATCAGCAATCAGGATCGCCTTGTCCACCCATTCATTCGAGTCATGGTCAAAGTAGCGGAACATGGTCATTTGCATATTGCTGTTAAAACCATAGTTCCGCAGGTTGCAATAAACCGCAACAACATCACCAGCAGCGGCGTCGTCATATGGGGCGATCACGTCATCCTCTACTTGGATGACTTCTTTTCCGCCAAAACGTTCCTGCGGACCGTCTGTAATGCCGTAGTTAACCCGGCCGATAGGCTGACCGTTTGCGTCGACCATGCCATCAATGTAACCTTCAAACGTGCCGGAAGCCATGAGGAAGGTAGCGCCGGCCTTATAAGCGAGCGGCATTTTCGCGAACACTTTTTTCTTCCACGCTTCCCATTCAGCAAATTCGGTTGGAGACAATGTTACGACTTGGGCTGCCGGAACCCGGTTGTCTGCCGTAATACCAAGCGGCTTACCTGTCCCGTTACCCTTGACGACTGCAAGATCAACGGCCTGCACCATTGCTTCTACGATCAAATCCGTAATGACGCTCTCGAACCCGTTTAAAGTAACCGTATCGGCGAGCAATGAAGTAGAAACCTTGCATTCAAGTCCGTAGTAGCTGAACGAGACGTTGGTATTCGCCTGAACCTTTTGTTTGTCGCTGGTCGGCGCTTCCCCGATCCATGATGCTGTCGGGCGGAGAGAAAGGATCGGAACCGTAACGCCACCTTTGATATTGAGCTTGCGAACGCGATTGAACACCTGTCCGTAAACCGTCATTTTCTTGACGACTTCATTCAGAATCGTGCTCGGAATGACGGCGGTCACATCGGAAATAGTGGTCATTGCATCAGCACGCGCCTCTTGACCAACAAGCAAAGCTGGCGTAACCTTGCCTGTTTTTGCATAAGACATAAACGCTTGCCGATACTCAAGCGTACCGTAAATATCCTCCGGCTCGGCGGAGCGCTGTTGTGTTTGTTGAGCTCCACCCAAGCCATATGTGGCCATAATTTGCGTGCGGCCTACGGGAGGTCCGGAGCGTTGTTGCCCCTGATCATCTACCGGAGGCAATACGCCGCGATTTTCTTCATCCGGGTCATCCGGCAGAGCATTAACGATGTCTCGCAGCTCCGCGATTTCAGCATTCAGTGTTTCAAGCTCGGTATTGATAGAGCGGAGCTCTTTCACGTCTTCAGTGGTGTTCGCTTTGGCGACGAGTTCAGCTTTTCGAGCTTCCTTCTTTGCAATCAGTTCAAGTAGTTTCTTTTTGTTCACTTATACCACCTTAACCCTTCATGAGAATTTGAGTACGGAGTTTTAAAACTTCCAGCTCGTCTTTCGAACTCTCCAGTCCGGACCTCTCACTCCCCAGTGCGGCGCGGGCACTCTCCAGTGCCTGCTTGTCACGAGCCGATATGTCAGTTCCCGAATAAGCCGGGAACGAAACAGCGGATACTTCGTAAACTTTTGCAATATCCAAAATGCGGCGAGTCGGGTAATCCGTGTCGAGATTTTCCCACTTTTGCTCTCGCACGGCAAAAATAAAGGACATCCCGGAGATGTCCCCTCTGCCTATGGCGCTATAAAGCGCTTTGGCATCTGAATTATTCTCAATGTCCAGTTTCGCACGGGTAAAAAGCCCCTGACTATCGATGGACAGTTGCAGCGTAGAGTTGACATTGTTGTTTCGGCTGCGGGCTAACGGGATTTTCGACAGATCATGATTTACGGTTAGAACAACGTCCCGAAAATCGGTGTTATCAAAGGCGCCGCGTTCGATGATTTCTTGGAACCATCCGCCGATGTCAGTTGCTTGATTGAATACCGCCGCATGCCCTTGAATGATTCCGCCATCCTGTTCAGCGCGAATATCCGGCATCGTAAAAGCCCGGACGGTACGCTCGAATGTATCAGGTAATTTTTTACTCATTATTTTTCGTGCCTCCTTGTTTAGTCACTAAACGACCGAGCTGATAGGTATTTGCCAGGTTTACATCGATATAGTTAAGCGACATGGTGCGACGCGACCCCGTGCCGTCTTCCAATGGCGGGTAACCAAGAACGGCAAGCTTTTGATCATCGGTGAGCAATCCCTGCTCGCCAGCTGTTTTAATCAAATCGAGTTTTGCCCGTGTCGAAAGGTACATCATATTTTTGTGATAGCATACGATTTCGTTGCCGACATCGATCTCACGGGGCGTGAATAACGTCTTCGAGAACGCCTGACCAAGAGAAATGACGATCGGCTCCAATGTCTTTTCGTAGAACGCTTGATATTGCTCATCCGTATAATCTCCGGTCAAGATCGGAAGCGGGACGCCAAACCACCGCTGCGTTTTGCTATCCAGAAATGCCAGCGTATCCTTATCAACAAATTTCGGATCAAGATTAATCGGCATGAAATCGCCTTTCAGGTCCACTGGCAAGATACCGGATTCGCCGCTACGCATCAGGCTTTCAAACCGTTCACGCTCAGCACGCTGCGCGACATCATCCATCAGCGTACTGATTTTCATAATACCGCGAACCGACATGCTAGTTTTAATCCCCTTCTCAAGGCCCTGTAGCACCGTATCATTTATCTGCAAGACCTTTAACAGCGCCGCATTATCCGGCTGCCCGTTTAACCCGCCACCCATGATCTCATTAACCGAGAATTTCTTGCGCAAGTGAATGACATCCGAATATTTGAGTGTGAAACTATCACCGGAAGAAAAGTAAAACCGAACAAACAACGTTTCAGTCTCATCTTGCAGGAACTCAACCTGTGTCGGGTTCAGTGGGTACAAGCCGGTATAGTTCCGGATCTCATTACCCCGCGCATCCCTCGTCAAGGTATAAGTCGGGTATATAAAAGCGTTGTAATTGAGGTATAAAAGCCAGATGATTTTCTCGAGAAAGTCCCGCGTTGTCATCAGCTCGTTCGGCGCGAATTTAAACAGCCGGTTCAGATTGCTACGCGGGACCGTCTGTATTCCGTTGGCGTCTGTCCGTATGTGCTTCGGCTGCAGCTTGCTGATTTCCGTAGCGATCACATCAATACAGTTCTGCACCACATCAGAAGCATATATGTTATCACCGAACTGACTAAACGATGGCGCAAACCCGCTCATCAATTTAGCGTAAACGAACTGTTTAGCTTTGTTCGTCAGACCCTTCAATGCGCTCCAAAGTGCCATTCATTCACCCCGCTCTCTTAGCCAAATCTAAAAATTCAGTTCGGTTATCGATATAAACCCGGTAAACGATAATGGTCGTTACGGCACCGTCGATCTTCTTCTCATCCTTGCCCTGTACCTTGACCGGCATCTGCTCCATTTTGTTATTGACGGCCAGTGCCGTATTCTCCAAACAATACCGGTCAATCGGATGGTCGTTATAAACGAGCAGGTTGCTGCTCAAATCCGCCTCGACCAATTTCATCGGCTCGCTCATGCTACCCCAATTCTGATCGACACGCTGCAGATCAAAGCCATATCCCTCCATCTCCTTAACCCAATAGATTGCTGACCAGCGGTCATAGCCGATTTTGTAAAAACGGATCCCGTACTCTTTATATAGCTTCACAAACCATGCCGTGACGAGTCGGAAGTCATTCTCGTTGCCTTCGGATATGGTCAACAATCCTTGTTCCTTCCACGCTTCATATCGCTTCTTTTCGTCACCAGTTAGCCTGTCAAGTTTGGCCTGCGGGACAAAATATTGCTGAACGGTGTACTTCTTACCATTTCTCAAAAACAACGCCCGAGCAGAAGCAAGATCTCCGGATTTGGAAAGGTCAACAGCACCGATCGCGAACGCTCCGCGGAATTCCTCAAGGTCGAATGTCTCCTTGTTATCGATCGTTTCCGCATCCAGCCACGCCGCCGCATTGTTCTGTTTGATATTAAAATCTTTGGCGAGAACGAAAGCCCTCGTCGCCTTGTTGGTTTTTGCTTCCTCAACCATACCGCGGAGGAAGCTCCATTTTTTGATAGTTCCGAGCCCGGGATTTGATTTAACCCAAGTCCGCTCATCCTGCCATACCTCTTTCTCACTATCCTGCGTGTACATCCAGATAAGCCATCGGGGGCGGTCCAGTTCGCCGGCCAGCACTTGGCGGGCATCGCGGATACGCTCGTCCAGGTAACCGTCGTTGGTAAATCCTTCCGTCGTCAGTTCAAAATAAAGAGGCTCTTCCTGGGTGGATAGAGCCTGACGGATCGGCATGATACTGCTGTTATCCGGTAATTCGTGCGCTTCATCGACAGCGCCGACGCCGATGTTCCGGCCTTCTTTCGCACCAGTCTTCGCAGAAATCTTCCGGATCGTCCCTTTGTTGCTATAGCTATATTTGCCGGAATGCGTCGGATGCTTTGGATTTCCGAAAAAGATTCCCTTAACATTCTTCCGCGTCCGTTTCTGTAGAGCCGGGCTTTCCTCGCGCATCGCATTAATCGCGTCGAACATAAGCCCGGCTTGCTCATAATCGTTACTTGAGCAAAGTATTCGCAAACCCTTGGGACCGCAGAAAAATTCAGCTAATGAGATGGCGCTAACAAGCGGCGTTTTTCCGTTTTTCCGACCAACTACAAGCAAAACATCCTGAAACAAACGTACCCAGCGACCGATTTCGGAATCGTAAATCTTGATACTGTAAATCGCCTCGATGAACGCCTTCTGAAACAATTCGAGTATGAACGGCTTACCGGAAAAAGGCGCTTCGTAATGCTTGCAATGCGTTTCGATGAACTTAATCCGCTTGTGCGCATCGTCCAATTCAAAACGAATATCCGGGTTATTCAAGTGATCTCTCAGGATCTCATGCATCAACCGCATATCTTGGCCGATCAGAATTTCCCCGGATTCGCATTTGTCCATGTATTCGATCAGGAATGAATGGCTCACTCGAATTCATCCATCCCGTCGTCAGGATCAAGCACGTTTTTACTGAGCACCCCATTCAGCGCCTTAATCACGACGGCATAACTGTTGACGTTTTTGAGATATTGCCTCGCAGCCTCAACCGGTTTTTGCAAGTTCGGATTCTTTGGATGAACCAGCACCATACCAGATACCCTGAGCGTTTCTCTAAGTTGCGCATTCTCGGCTTTCAGAAATGCCGCATCTTCAATAAGCCCTTCTACCAACTGCGCTTTAGATTGGTCAACATCCTTAAAAAGCTCGCGTAACTTCTCCAACTCTCGTTGATACAGTTCGGCCTTTTCCATATTTCTGAACACCTCCGGCCGATTTCAAATTTTTTGCCGTGTATCAAAAGTGGGTCCTCAGCCCGGTTCCAAGGACGATATGCCTCGTTAAAGACCGGGGGGGGTGGTTATGAAGATAATCGATAAAGTATTATGACAGCAACAATGATTGTCACATATTTCCAAATATCCGGAAGTATGATATCGTCGCAAAACGACTTAATATCCCTAAACACAATCGATCACTCCCGGTATTGTTCAAACCACTTGTCAACGTAACCGCGCCATTCTGCTTTGCGATACTGCAGCCGTTCGTCAGCTTCAATCCGCGCATAACATTCCTCACGGCTCGCCTCGATGTATATCAACTCCGCACCCAATTCATCGGCCAACCTCTCACGCTTAAATTTGTCCGCATACCCTCCGATCACCCAAGCATTCGCCCATTTGCCCATACGTGTCTTGATATTGTCGATCAGCAGGTTATGGACGCCAATGACGTTGCTAAACAGGTTATCCGGCTTATCAAAGTCCGGCAGCATGGACACTGCAACGTAAAGCCGATCCATATCGACGATCAAATCCCCGCGCTTCATCTGCTGACGAACAAACGTCTTCTTGCCGGCCAACGGAGGCCCGTAAACAAGAAAAACGCTTTTAGGTTTTTGGTAGCCGAATCGCCCGTGTTCTTGGTTGTGGCAGTCGAAGCAGACAAGATCAACATTATCCGGATTCAATGAGATCGTGGCATCGTTGACGTTCTCCGGCGTTAGCTCGATCTTGTGATGCCCGATAATATCGATAGATCGCGCGATAATCTTACCGCATCGCTGGCATTTGTTGCCCCGCTCTGCGATCAACGACATACGGAAGATTCGCCATTCTTTAGATTTATAAAAATCTTGAAGAGTTTTGAACTTTGCCACGTTACCAGCCCCCGTCCTTGACGCTCGGGTGCATCATCTTCATCTCGAAAAACAGCTTGATCGCCTGAACGTTACCGCGCTTGCATTGCATAAGCAGCGCCCGCCAGACATCAGCCAGTTCGGCATTCGTGTACTTATCCAGTTGCTCGTTGACATAATTGACAAAGCGCTCATCCTGCATCCATTTCCAGAGGGTTTTGGGGGTAACGCCGACTTCTTTGCATTTTTCGGCTTTAGTACGCCGATCCTCTGGATTTAATAGGAGCTCGGCCATTTTAATTTGCCTTGCGTTTGGCCGCCATTCCTTACTTTTTTGCACCTTGCTTTTTGTCATTCTCACCACCCGCCAATATGTCAGGTACGTCTTGATTTATGCTGCTCCAATTGAGTCCGTATCGGCTCAAAATACTTTCAAAATCCTCTACATCGTGCGGCTCGATCCGATATCCTTTTTCACCGACCCCAATATGCTTCAGCTCGTGAAGCATCAGGATTTTTCGCTGGTTATCGGTCATGTGTCCGATATTTGGCTCATAAAACGTAATGATAAAATCAAATGGCAAAAACGCACCGTACACCTTGTTTACCTTTCGGCAATCGGCGTGAACGGTGCGTCCTTTATCTATTTTCCTTTCCCAGCTGCGAACATAGCCAATCTTGATATCGAATACAGAAATATAGCTCAACTCCGGCATTCGGGCAATAATACGTTCGGCCAACTCCTTAAGATCATCAGCAGCTTCACAATCTTTGATTCCCAATGATTGTCGTAGATCCTGAATGATTTTGGTTCTTTCATCTGTTCGCAGTCTATCGTATACATCTTGAAGCGTTTGTAGGGCTGGACATGGGAGCTCGCAATTAATGTCAACCTTCTCACATTGTTGTATGACGGTCCACCCCCAAATTAATTCGATCACGGTGCTGCTTTGCCCATCGAATCGCAGCCGGCAAATCAATATGGTGACGTCCATAACACGTATGCAGCATGAGTATGCCGCCTTTTATGTTGCTTCTCCACCACACATCACCGATTTTGATATAACCCTGTTTCCGCCGATACCCAATCTGAAGCTGTTCGATCACTTGACCGATTAATAATTCTCGGCTGATCTTCTCAACTCTTTGGCAATACCGTTCATATGCATGATCTGCTATCCTGATTTCCAACGATTCAAGTCTCATATCCTCCTTCTCCTCCAAAACGATTAATTAAAAAACAAAAAGACGAACTCGCGTCCCGATAAAATTGCTTCCGGGTTAATACGCTGCTCGTCTTGTATACACTTATTCGACACTATCATTCTAACACGGGTTGACATGGCTTGTGTTCTCTATTTATTCGCATTTATTTCGCTATTTTTTCGTACTCCTCAAGAGCTTTCTTCCTCCACCGGTAGAAAACATCTTTCGAGACGTTCAACTCTCGCGCCGTTTCGTCCCATGGTTTTCCGTCTAGATAATGGATTCTCAACAGCTTTGCGTACCCCGGCTTGTACGCTTCCAACGCCGCCAGCACCGTATCGATCCGTTCAATCTCCGTTTTCAAGTCCTGGTATTCCGCCACGCGCTCCAGTACAGCATCCAAATCGTCCATTTCCCATCCGCGTGCAGCAATCACCTTCTTGATCTTGCTCCGGATCTCCTGGAGTAACTTTTCATCCTCCTCGTCTGCTCCACGGGTCGGCACCGCCGCCAATTGCGCCCGGGTTCCGGCCGGATATCTCGTAAGGTAGGCATGGGCGACGGACTCCAACTCTTGTTCATGTTTGTTCAGGTACATGTAGCTCGGGAGCCCGCGGAGTCGCCGATGCAGCTCCTGCAGCTGGTCGTCCTGGTTAAGCCGACTGATCGTGATTCCGGATCCGACGCTGTACGTGGAGAGGACCTGCAAGCGGGCCAGCTTCTGCCGGTATTGGCTCAGTTGTTCGATCGCTTTTTGTTCTATCATGGCCCTTACTCCTTCCGCTCTAAAAGCTGATCCAGACTTGACTCGACTTCCACTTCCCTCATGCCGTCCCATTGCTCTCTGATTTCGACCGCCTTTGCTAACACGGCCTCAACCTGCTTTTTGGTGATGCCCGGTATGCACTCCATTGCTTCTCGCATATGACTCACACCTTTTTCATACGCCCGGGTATGGATCCAATTCATATCGTTCCAAAATTGCTGATCTGTGCAGCTTTGCATGCGCTGCCTTATTTTTCTCTTCACTATCGGATTCATGATGCAATCAGCTCCTTGTGAACTTTCTCGATTCTAGCTTTGACTGCCTGCATAAGCTCCTCTTGCCCCGAGGCCTTGCGTTCCAGCGCCGCCACAGCATCTTCGTCCATCGTGCCCTCTGCCACCAGACGCATGACGACGATCCGCCTCGTCTGCCCTTGCCGGTGTACCCGGGCGTTTGCCTGTTGGTCCTCCTCAAGGCTCCAAATCTGGTCAAACCAGACGACCGTCTGACAGCTAGACTCCTGGAGGTTGAGACCGTGACCGGCTGATTTCGGGTGCAGGCAAAGCAGCGGAATTTCGTCGTTGTTCCAAGCTCGGATGTCCTCGTTTCCGTCCTTACCCTTTCGCAACACCCTGGCCTGCGGGAACCGCTGCTGAATCCGGTCAAGACTGTGTTTGAAGTTATAAAACACCATAACCGGTTTGCCCTGTGCCGCCTCGATGATGTCTTCCAGCGCATCCAACTTGGCATCGTGGATCTCCTTCACGCCGCGATCCTCGTCGTAAACGGCACCGGAAGCCATTTGCAGCAACTTGTTACTCAGGACGGCAGCTGTTTGGGCGACAACATCGGCGTCAGCATATTCGATAAGCAGATCTCGCTCCAGCTTCTTGTACAGCTCCCTCGCTTCCGCCGATAACCTTACCGGGATCGTCCGATCGATCCGCTCCGGAAGTTCCAACCAGTCCTCAGCTTTCATGCTGACCGCGACATCCGCGATAGCTTCGTATATTCGCTGTTCGGCCTCTTTCTTCTGCTTCCACTCGTAGACGACATGGCCGCTGCGCGCACCAGGGGTAAAATATCGATCGCGGAAACCGGTTATCGTCTTGCCCAGCCGCTCGCCTTGGTCGATCAAATACATCGGTGCCCATAGATCCAATAGACTGTTCGGCGCCGGCGTACCGGTTAACCCAATCACCCGTTTCACCATCGGCCGGACTCGGCGGAGAGCCCGAAACCGCTTGGAATTGGAGTTTTTAAAGCTACTTAACTCGTCGATTACGACCGTGTCAAACGGCCATTTGCTGCCGTACTCGCTCACCAACCATTCCACGTTTTCGCGATTGATGACCCAAATGTCGGCGTCGGCTTTCAGCGCCCGCCTGCGAGCCGCTACGCTACCCAGGACCTTCGATATCCGCAGATGCCGCAGGTGATCCCATTTTTCGATCTCGCGAGCCCAGGTGTCGTCCGCAACTCGCAGCGGGGCGATCACCAGCACTCGGCCAGCATCGAAGTAGTCGTTCAATAACAGGTCGATTGCTGTAAGCGTCGAAACGGTCTTGCCAAGTCCCATTTCAAGCAGTAAAGCGATGTACGGCGTATCGATAATCCGCTGAGTCGCGTAAACTTGGTATTTATGCGGCTTGTATTTCAATTACTGCTCACCTCGGCAATGAATTGATCTATATCAGCATCCGAATCGATTTTGTAAACTTGGTGGCCCATCTTCCGAAGCGTCCTGGCCCATTTTGCCTGCAACGGTTCCAGCGGTTTCCCCGGTGCTTTCATCTCGACATACACCGTTCTGCCGCCGGGTAGGATGACGATCCGGTCCGGCACCCCACGATTACCCGGACTTACCCATTTCGGCGCCAGCCCGCCGATCCGCTCGACCTCCCGGACCAAACGTCGTTCCAACATGGACTCTCTCATTTCGGCCTCCGCAAGACTTTTTGGTATTCGGCATCGCTGATATTAAAAACCCAATCACGGTTTCTCGTAAGCCGCCCGCGAAATCCGACATCGGTCATAACCTTTACGAATTCATCTTGGCTAACTACCAAACCTGTTTCAGATTCAAAGAGCCGACGGACCATGAAGTCAGGAACATATTGGTTGATGTGCAAACGGGTTAAAGGGTTGAAGTTTTTGATAACCCATTCCCGCAGCATGTTCAAACTATCCACGTATTCAAATCCTCCTTTTTCCGAGTTGCCGATTTGCAGTCTACGCGCACGTACTGCTAGGATAGTCATTTAACTATAGTCGTCATATAGTTAATCTCTACTCCCATCCCTTTTAAGAGATTTACGGCAACAACGGCAACAACACCCGATAACTCTTGATATTATTGGATTGGTTCGGTTGCCGTAGTTTGGTATGTTGCGGCAACGGCACGGCAACACGGCAACAAGCTACGGCAACAATAGCAACGGCTTGGCAACACCCTACGGCAACCGTTCAAACACCTTCTGGACACCGTATCCGGGCACCCTCGCTTTCCCTTTTCGCTCCTCCCAACCCGGTATGCGTCGCAGGATATCCATGATCTCTTTACCCTCCCAAGGGCGCATGTCGCCTCTCCGCTTGCCCAAACATTCAACCCAGATTTGGGCCGCACAGACGCGCTGCCGCTTCTGGCCTGTCGGCCGGTCCAGCTCGTCAAGCTCTTCGGACTCAAGCCATTCCATGATCAGACCCTCCCGCGGATCGGATTCCATGTGTGCCGCTTGTTGCCGCTCCGCCTCCTCACGGGCTTCGCTGTCCAGTTCAAGGCCCTCGCCCGCCCGGAACCACGTCAAAACTTCCGCCCAGACTTGCTGCACTTCGTAGTCGCCGAAATGCTCCCAATGGCTTTTTTCCGCCCTATCAGGGTCAACCTCAACCGGCCAGAACCGCCGATTGCCGGTCGCGTCCCGAAGGAAGTCCCTCGTATTGGTTGTCCCGAAAAAGACGCACTTTCGCGGAAATTCCGACACTTGCCGGTCGTAAGCCACCCGGTAACGGTCCTCCGTCTTGGACAAGAACGCCTTAACCTCCTCGACCTCTGTCCGCTTCATGGCCGACAACTCGCCGATCTCGAAAATCCAGCCGTTTTGAAGGTGTTCGCCGGCCTCTTTGTTTTCGAACGTCCGGAGGCTGTCACTAAACCAATCTCGACCCAGCTTTGCGAGCAGCGAGCTCTTTCCGGCCCCCTGCGGTCCTACCAGCACAAGCATCTGGTCGAATTTGCAGCCAGGTCGGTACAGCCGCGTCACAGCCGCTAGCAACATTTTGCGCGTCACCTGGCGGACGTAATGGGTATCGGCGGCGCCGAGATACGTCACAAACACTCGTTCCGCGCGTGGCACGCCGTCCCACGTCGCGCCTTCGATGTATGCCTTGATCGGGTGGAACGTGTGCTTGTGAACGACCTCTGTGAAGGCGTTTTGAATCGTCTTTGTCGAGTTGATGCCATGAACCTTTGCAAACCAATGCTGTAGCCGTTTATCGTCAGCGGCCAACCATGGCTCGTATGATCGCCCCGGGCGCTCCCGGTCGCGCCACGGCAGCGGCTTGCGTATAACCTCCGTATTGCCGAAAGCGTCGTAGGCCAGTACGCCGCGCCATGGGCCATGCGTAAGCAGCAGTTCGACGTTTCCCGCTGTCGGAAGCACTTCTCCCGTCTTCTTGTGCAGTTCCAGCTTCTCAGTCCAGCTGTCGTCCTCCGATTCGTCTTCTTCGTCGAACTCATCGGCCATTTCCGCGAAGTCCGCCTGTCGTTCGGCTGCGGCCAGTCGCTTAACCTCCGGACGATTGATCGCCCACTGTTCCATAGCCAAATGGCTCGGCTTCTTGGCGTCCGGTGTGTGATCCTTCACACGCTCATCGAGATGGCCGAATTTATGGACCCTGACGAGGTCGAATAGGTTGTATGTCCGGCCGTCGGCGATGGGGTCACTGTCTTGGTGCGAATAGGCCAGTTCCTGATCTGGATAGATCTCCAGCCCATTAGCTGATGTTCCGCCGACGTACGTATACCGGTTTGCCATCGTGCCGGGGACATACACATCCGACAAAAACGTGTCGATGCCTTCCTCAATGCTGTATGCCCGGCAGAATAGTCCGATCGTGCCTTGCTTTTCCCGCGGGTCCTGTGCGCGCTTGCCGGCGGCCTCGACGACCTTCGTCTCCTCCGGGTGTCGCGGCCACGCCGTGACGTCGCGCCAATCCTCGTATTCCGCCAATAGGCTGTCAACAGAAAGCGGCGTGCCTTCATAGATCTCTAACACCGGCTCCGCATCCTTGCTGCAGCTCGGGAAATACATGAGCCGATGGACTTGGAACGTCGTCTTGTCGAAATAGGTCATACCGATCTGCTCCGCCAGCTTGCGGGCCGCGGCGGTATACTCGTCTGGTGACATCGTCCGATCCGCCGGCACGATGAGGCGATATTTGGGCTTGTGCGGCCGGTGGCTGTGCGTGGAGTAAACGGCGTATGCTGTGCCGCCCAGGACGAGCTCGACCGTAAAGAGGAAATCGCCATCCGCAAAGTCGGCATCCAGGGTGAACAGACTGCGCGTGTCGACGTTTTCCTTCTTCCGGCGGCCGCCGCGGACGAGCCCGCCAACAAAAGCGGGACCGTCCTTGACTTTGCCTTTGCCTGCGGGCGTCATCGCGTCGTATTGCGCCATCGTCTCCGCCGTCCGCCGGACCTTCCGGAGCCGCTCGACGAACTCGTCCCAGGTCAAGTATTCAGGTTTCCAGTTTGTATCCGCCCGGTGCTTACCGAACGAAATATCAAGCTCTTGCATGTCCGTCACCCCAGCAATTCGTCAAATGCTTCATCCACCGCCATTCGGAGGTTGTTCACGGCGACTCGGTAATAACTTTCCTTGAGCTCCACGCCGACGAACCGACGCCCCATCTTGATTGCCTGGTATCCCTCGCTGCCGATGCCGGCGAATGGGCTGAATACGATGTCTCCCGGGTTGCTCCAGAGCTCTACGCCGCGGGCGATCACATCGAGTTGCAGCGGACAGATGTGCTTCTCGTCTTTCTCGTCCCGCGCTGATCGATACTGGAGCGTGTTGTTCGGGTTGATGTCCATCCAGACCGGAGAAGCGTACTTCTGCCAGACGAAGACGCTCCGCCACATTTCAAACGGCCACGGCTCCCGGCCGTCTGCCCGGACTTCCGCCGCGTGCTTTTCGTATGCCTCCCGGCTCACATCCAAGCCCTCACCGATAAATTCTTCGAACTCGCCGCTGATCGGCTCCGGGTTGACGCCAGGCTTCCGCATCGTTACGAGGTAATCCGGAATCCCTTGCCGGCTCATGGCGCTATCTTTGACGACCTGTTTATGGAGCAGACCGAGCGCTTTGGTCCGTTGCTGCGCGACGACCGGGTCTTTCCAGATGCAGACCTCGCTATGGTAAATCCAACCTTCCGCCTCGAATGCGCGGATCAGATCCCCGCGGAAGTCCCGGATACCGATATAGCCGTGATGTGCCTTGCTCGTCGGCAGGTTCATACAGTGAAAACTCACGAGCCGTCCAGGGATGGTTACGCGGTAAAGCTCGCGGATGAGGAAACGGAAATGCTCGAAGAACTCCTCATCACTTCGGCAGTTGCCCATGTCCCGGTCGCTGTTCGAGTACGTATATAATGAAGCAAAAGGCGGCGAGAAGATCGAATAATGAATGCTGTTGTCCGGCAGTCCGCGGGTGATCTCCACGCAATCGCCGTTATAGAGCGCGAAATCGGATTCGATGACCTGGTCAATCGCTTTAGCTGTCATTCATCCATCACCGCCAATAGTGCTGCCTTACATATAGCTTCGGGTGCTGTTTTAGCCGTTGCCCGATAACCGTTAACTGTATAAGGCTCGTTTAGCACCAAAATAAACCGTGCCATCCATCCCCATGCGCCATCTTCTAATTCAGTCATCGCCATTTCTGAAAAATGTGTTTTGCTCATCTTATCCACCACTTCCCATGCTGCGGATATGTCGGTGGAATAACGGTCAATCATGACTCTGACGCCATCCTTATCGCGAAATTGACCATGTGTGGTATATCCCATCACCTTTTCAGCCACCAACGCATCCATCTCACGCCCCGGTTCCATCGCCAATATCTCTTTAGCTTGCAAATTTCTCACTCCTTAGCCACGACGGGATAATGATTGGCCGCCGCGGTTCGTATTCGGCCACGTCGCGCTCCGCTTGCCGGATCGACTCCGACGTGATGTCTTTGGTGTACTGGACCATCTCCGCGACCATCTTCCGGAAATCGGCCTCTTTGCGCTTGATGTTGTCGGCCGTTGCGCCCTCTCTGCTCGACGTGATCATATGCACGTTCACGGGCCGCGTCTGGCCAAACCGGTAACACCGCCGGATCGCTTGGAAGACCTGTTCAAAACTGTCCGACAACCCGACGAAGACCATGTCTGCGCAATGCTGCCAGTTCATGCCGAACCCGGCGATCGAGGGCTTTGTCACGAGAACTCGGATCTTGCCGGCGGCGAAGTCGAGCATTGCCTGCTCCTTGTGAGCGGGCTTATCGCTCCCGCGGACTTCGACAGCGCCGGGAATGGCGGCCGCGAGCATTTCGCTCTCGACGTTCAGATCGCACCAGACGAGGAATGGTCGATCCGTCGCGTTGACGATCTCGGCGCAGGCGGCTACCCGTTCAGCAACCGTCTCCCGACGCGCCCGCTGCCGCTGTGATAGCGTCTTGGCAAGCGCCCCCTCGACGTCGATCACGACGTCCTCCACATTGAGCGGCGGTAAAATGTAACCGTCGTCTGGATAGCCCAGATCCGACGGCTTCTCGAGCACAACACCCCAGGATGCGACCCATTTCCAGAAAGCATCCTCCGCGTGGCCCTTGAGCCGCCATTTCTGGGTTTCCCCTCCGTCGTGGACGAAGAACATCGAAAGCATCTCCGTCCGGCTCATGACACCCAAGAACTCCGCATGATTGCCGATCTCCATGTAATCATTCGGAGCCGGCGTCGCGGTGCAGGCAAGCCGGTATGGTGTGAAGGCGAACGACTCGATCAGCTCTGTCCGGATCTTGCCCGTGAATGATTTGAGGATGGAACTCTCGTCCAGGACAACCCCCTCGAACAAGACCGGCTCAAAATGTCGTAACATCTCATAGTTCGTGATATTGAGCCCCGGCCTGACGTCCTCTTGGCCGCGACACATCGTAATTTCGTATCCGAGCTCCGCCGCTTCCCGGACCGTCTGCGCTGCGACTGCCAGAGGGGCGAGCATAAGCACGTCGCCACCGGTCAATCTGTGCACGTTCATAGCCCATTCGGTTTGCATGCGCGTCTTGCCGAGACCGGTCCCTGCGAAGATCGCCGCACGCCCCCGCCGCAACGCCCAGCGGACAAGATCGCGCTGGAAGTCGAACAGGCTTGGATGCAGATCGTTCCGGTCGACGAAGAAGCCAGACGGCGGCATGATGGCACGCTTGTTTTCGATGAACGCCTCATACTCACGCATTGCCCTCCGCCTCCCCAATCAGCCGTTCAAGGTACCAACGCGCCTTTCTCAGATCCTCGACACCGTTTTTCCGTTTCCAGCGCCATAGGTACTTTATGACGTTGCCGGTGCAAACCGCCTCGATGCCAATCAGATCCTCAGTCGCCGCCTTGATGGCGTCGATGCATTCGACATTGCCGGCCGTGTAGTGGGCCGGGTGGTTGACGGGATCGCTGACAATTTGCGGACTGGCATTCTCTACGTATGGTTCTCGCATCTATATCAACTCCGTTAATCCTTTTGATAGAAATCACATTCAAATCCAGCCGCCGTCAACGGCAGCCCTGGTGCCCACTCGATCGGTTGGCTCATGATCTCCGTTACTTCCTCGACCGATCCAGTCCCGACCGGCACCTCCAGCACGACTTCGTCATGGACGTGCATGACGATCCGGTACCCCTTAGCATCCAGTCGCATTAAGCTCTCTGCCAGGCAGTCCCGAGCGATCGCCTGCACCAAGTTTTCCACGAGTCGGCCGCCGTACGTCCGGTGACTCATCCACTTTTTCTTGACCTGGTCCATGCCGTCGAAAACGAGTCCGTCCTTGTCATAGTTCGGATCTGGCTTGATCCGCGGATTGACGTAAGCGAGGCTCCGGCCAGACGGCAGGTCAGCGAACAGCATGCCGGACTCGTATCGGTAGCGGACGCCGTGCTTGAGCTTGACGGTTGTTTTCTCGCGGACCGCCGTGATGGCCGCCTCCTCCGCCGCGTACCACAGCTTGACGATGTTCGGGTTGGCCGTGCGCCATTGCTTGACCAGACGCGGGTAGTCGTCCGGGTCGATCTCCTTTTTGGAGTCCATCGCGGCCATCGCGTTCGGGCCACCCTGGTAACCGCAGGCGAGCACGGCCACTTTGCCGCGAGCCCGCAGCTCGTAATTGGGATGCCCCTTTACGATCGTCTCCAGCGGTACGCCGAACATTTGCGCCGCTGTCGCCTCGTAAATTTTGCCGTGTCCCTTGAATACGTCGAGCACCCAATGCTCATCAGCCAGCCAGGCGATGACGCGGGCCTCAATCGCGGAGAAGTCGGAGACGATAAACCGGTAGCCAGGCGACGGGACGAACGCCGTCCGGATGAGCTGGGAGAGGACGAACGGCGGCGGACCGAATAACATTTCCAGCAGTTCAAAGTCGCCACTCCGGAGCGTCTCCCTCGCCAGTGCCAGGTCTTCAATCTTGTTTTGGGGCAGGTTTTGGACCTGGATCAACCGACCGGCCCAGCGCCATGTTCGGTTGGCTCCGCAGAACTGGAGCAGCCCCCGAGCCCGATCGTCGGCGCAGATGGACCGCATCATGGCGTGGTACTTGTCAACGCTCGTCTTGCTCATTTCCTGCCGAAGCTCCAGTACCCGGCGCGTCTCGTCGTCCGGTGCTGCATCCAACAGGACCGGCATATGCTCCTTGGAGAGCCCATCTGCCGTCTCCAGACCGCGCTCTGCCAGCCACGCTTTGAGCTGCGTCAGGCTGTTCGGATTCTCCAACCCGGTGATCTCCCGGGCCTCCTGCATCAGCCGCTCCTCGTATTGCGCATCGCAGGCAAAGGCCTGCTGAACGAGTACCGGGTCCAGCCGGACGCCGCGGTCGTTGATGCGCTGGTCAAGCGCCCACAGCCGCCACTCCTTCTCCGGGACCGGGAACCGTTCAAGCTTCCGGCGGACCTCCCGTTCGACGACGACGTCCTGTCTGTTGTACTCGATGTACTGCTGCCACTTGATCGGATCGTGATGCGGATAGTTCCGAGTCCGGCCGCCGTTGGTCTTGGTCGGCTTGCATGGCACGGAGAAATATTTGATCAGGACCTTGCCTTTCGCATCCTTCTGGGCGTCGAGCTTCAGTACCTCGGCGACGCCTTCCAGATAGCCGGGGAGCCCGAGCGTTAGGGCGTGAACCGCCGTGCAGCGCCATTGGAGCGGATCGCATTCAATGCCGAAGTGCCGGGCAATTGCCGTTCGCTCGAATGCCGCATTGAAAGCCGTTTTAGTGACAGCTGGATTGGTCAGGTCGTACAGCACGCGCTCCGGCAAATCCTCGAAGGCCGTCAGATCGATCACTTGGACAGGTTCGTCGTCGTAGGCGTAGGCAAAAAGCAATATCTCGAAGTCCGGGGCCTCGACGTACCGATGCACACCACAGGTTTTGAGGTCGACCGAGGAATAAGTTTCGACGTCGATTTGGAGAGTGGTCATTGCGTCACCCTGTAGGGTAGGATTAGCACGTCAATGCCGTTGTAATTGGTCAGCACGATCGGCTCCAGTGGGCCGCGCAGCTTGATCTCGACACCTGTTCCCGCTGCATCAAAGACGGACAGTGCCGTCGCCAGGTATTCCGCATTGAGTGATCGCTGGGAGTTTTCCCGTGGCGCAGCTTCCGAGATACGAATTGACATGTCGATAAGCGGCATGTCGCGGATGACGTTGAGGTACGCGTGGCCGTTCAGAATCTCGATCTGTGCGATCGGCGCCTCTTTGTCCAACTTGGAGGCGACGCCAGCGACGAGCTGCGCGGCCAATAGAGCCTTCGACATTTCCTCCTGCAGGATCGTAATCTCGCCGTTAAAGCTGCTCGGGATGATCTTGCTCGTATCAGGATATACGCCTTCAAGCGGCTGCCCTGTCTTAGCGTGAATCGTTAGCGGCTGCTCGAACTTGTGCGCGTCATGGATGACGAGCATATAGTGCCGATTGGTAACAACGGCGTGGCCGCCGGTCGCGTAGTGAATGCCCTGGAGGATACCCGCCGTCTTTCCCGCTGCGGCGAACTTGGGGCCGAACTTGCTGAGGATTTGAGATTTTGTAAGGGTCACAGCTTCTTCCCCCCATGCCGGCGCGGCCGCGTTGCATTATAGGCCATCTTCTCGCGGATCACCGCCTCCAGATCGATTCCGTAGTGACCGCAGGCGTCGAAAATCCGAATGCACACGTCGGCCAGCTCGATCGGGATGCCGCAAGGCTTATCGCCTTCGTAGTAGATTTCCCGCAGTCCCCGGCCGTTCCGGTGATCCTCCAGCGCCTCCGACAGCTCGGAGTGCATGAGTGCAATCATTTCTCCGAACGTTCGCGGCTCCTCGTACCAACCTTTGTCGATGGCGTTTTGGTGAGCTTCGTTGACGAGTTCACCAATTGTTGTGTCTTTTCGTTTCATGTACCTCTTGCCTCCCCGAATAGTTGGATAAGAAAGGGGACCCGCTACCGAATCCCCTCCGTCGTCATTAGTTCAAGAAATCGTCATCGTCATCGCTGATGTCGACTACGTCGTCAAAATCCTCGCTGGCAAAGTCGTCATGGACGCTTGCCCGACCGCCGAGGAATTCACCGTCTTGCACTTTAACGACGTTGTTCAGTCCTGCAGCAACCCCCCGGTTGCCTTTTGCATCATACGGGTAGAAGTTGATCGACACCTTCGCATAGCAGCCGGAATACACTTCCGTGCTGTCGGTAATCTCTTGGAACTTCACCTTCCCGTCCGGACCTTTGCCGACCGGCTTGGCGATTCCCGGCTTTGTCTTGCTGGTGGCGTTGAAGAAGTAGTGGCCAGCATATGCTTCATCGTCAGGCCGTTCCTCATCACCATCCCGCAGCGGCTTTTTCAAGTTAGCTGGCACCTTGCCGCCCCACTTGGACGACTTGCCTTGCTCCACAGCCGCATCCACGGCCGCTTTGATTTTGCGCAGCGTATCCTTGTCATCTTTGGGGACAAGAATCGACACGCTGTATTTCTCTTCCCCGTTGTCGTCCGGACGGGGCTCGAAAATGTGGCAGTACGAGAGACGCACTTTGCCAGTGATAACTTTGGTGGTTTGATTGTCAATTGCCATATAGGATCAGTCCTCCAAATTAAAATTTTCGTTTGCGAAATCGTTCTCGACGCTGTTGAGCTCTGGCCGCTTGTCAGTCTCCGGGACAAGTACCGGCTTGCCCGGCGGCTTAACGATCAGATCGCCGATCAGCTCGGTCAGTTCTTTCTTTCCGATCCGCTTCTCGAGTTCACCGATGCCAAGCAACTCACGTGGCTTCAAATACTTGTCTTCAGCAACGTGATTGGCTTTAAGAATCCATTCAGCAGCTTCTTTGTCCGTGATCTGCCGATTGCTCCGACCCTCAACGAGTTTCCAGCCCGGCACCTGGTGCCCAGCCTTCGCCTGCTCGAAAGCGTAATCGGCGACATCCTTCGCCCATGCCTGCAATTGTTCCGCGACGTGGAGGATCTGGCCGATCTCGTCGAGCGTGAGCAACGCCGGGTCCTGGAACTCGTATTCTAGCGCCTTCATGTTGGCGTCGGCGCGCGCCCGGCAGTTCCCCTTGACCTTGCACCACCGGCAATGGTCGCCCGGCTTGTATTCTCCTTTGCCCTCGTAGGCCAGCACTGCTGCGGGACGCACGACCGTCTCCGCCCATTCGAACAGCTCGTCAACGGACATGTTATCTGTACTGACGCTATCGAGCCGTGGCTGGACAATGGTCATATGTACCTCTCGGATATCGTAAAGGTAGCTATAACCGGACCAAGCACCGAGGCCATAGAGCCGAGTCTGTGGGTTGCCGATCGCGCTGACCGGCACGCCCTTGCCGTATTTCAGGTCGATCACTTCCAACACGCCGTCAGCGATCAGCACAACGTCGCCGGTACCGTATCCGTCCGGCACCCATTCGCTGAAATCCAGCTGCTCCTCGAGCAGCAGCACTGCATCGGATGACCGGGCTTTGGCTGCCATGAATCGCTCTTCGACCAGGTCGACGTAATCTTGAACGGCGTTTTCCATCTCCGGCCCGTACAGCGGATTGGCTTTAATCTTCTCAAGCGCTGCATCCAGGCGCTTCTGCTCCTTGCTGTTGCAGGGGAGTAGCCGTCGCCGCAATTTGATTTCGGAAAGCTCATGAGCCAGTGTCCCCTCGTCGGCGTATTCGCTCCGCTTATCTGGCACGCTCTCCTGCAGTCGGGCACTCGGCGGGCAGTTAATCCAGCGGGAGGCCCCAGAGGCGCTCAGCAAGGCGTGAGCGCGTTCAGCGTGTGCTTGCGTCACCTCTGGCACCCCCTGCGCCGCAGCTGCTCCTGCAAGATGTCTAGCTCATTGCGGAGCCGATCGATTTCGGCTTCCGCTTCCAATGCACGACGGATTGCATAGGGCCAGCCTTGGCGGGCTTCGGCGGCGAATTTAATATCATGTTCCATCCCCATATAAGGGGCACACGGCTTAAGGAGCATCCGCCTAAAGTCGTCCCTGTCATAGATATCTTGAATAACGTTCCGACCTTCCGGCACCCACGGCCCCTGCGTCGCTGCCTCGCAAATCGCCAGATCCGCCTCAAGATCACGTACTTGCTTTCCCACCGCCATCAAGCCAGTCCCTCCAACTCGCGCTTAAAGGCGACGCGTTTTTCCACCGGCACAGCCGTGATATTGGGAACACCATATTTGTCCAGCAACGCCTTGACTTTCTTTTTGGCGTCCGGTCCCTTCTTACCAATTTCTGCGGCGACAGCGCGAAGTTCGACGTCGGTTGGGATCGGTTCATCAGATTCGGCTTCATCCAGATCGGGCTCAATTTGCGTTTCCGATGCGGGTTGCTCGTCTTGCGGCTCCGGCGGAGCGGCCAGCGGCTCTTTGACGGTTTCCGGTTTGGTGCGGGCCTTTGCTGGCTTGTCCGCCCTCGGTGCTTCCGGCGCAGCTACTGGAGCAGCGGGCTTGCCGACGATACCCGTGGACAGGGCGGCAAGCTCTTGGATTGCTTGTTCGGCATTTTCTCCGTTGATCGTGATTTGAACAGGCATGGATGATTCCTCCTATATGTTGTTGGTTGAAAATGTGATATAATGACGGTAAGGTGATTTTCTTACGCAGTCGTCTTTTGCGACTGCTCTTTTTGTTTTAGGCGGGATGCGCAGCGTTCTAATTGCCGGCGATAGATTATTGATGCGCGCTTGGACTTCGCTGTTTCTATCAGCTGGATCAGGTTTCCGCAAACTCGGAATCGTTGTTTACGTGTCATCGGTCTTTCACCTCCTTTCAATGTGCTCATATCATCTTCACTTCCAGCTCATCGATTTTCCGACACAGGTCCTGTTCCCATTCCAGGTCACCCATCTCGTGAGCGTGAAACGCAAGGGATTTCAGCGCATCTAGCTCATATACCAACTTAGCGTTGACGGTTAAACAGTAGCTGATCTCCTGTTGTTCGCTTTTGGGAAGTTTACCCCAGCCACCCAACCTTTCCGCTTTCATCTGGAGTTCGGCTAGGCGGCGATGTATCGGATGGATGGCGATCATGAGACCTCACCGGCTTCCAGTCGTCGGATCCATTCCAAGTACGCTTCCTTTCGGATCCTCCGGCTGTTCCCACTTTTGAAGCTGGGCAGTTCACCATTTGTGCAGCGGAGATATACCGTGTTCGGATGCCACCCCATCAGCTCGGCAACTTGCTTGACGGTCAGAATGTCGGGTAATTTTTCCAGACTGGGCACATCGATCACTCCTTTTCGGAACATACTTCGCAGCAAATCGATGTGCTGGAAAAGTCGTCGCCTTCACGGATAATATGAGCGATAATTTCCGGTTCGACGGCGTGCTCAATTCCGCATTTCGGACATTGCGAGTAAATTTCGTCGTCGTATAGCGGAATCTTAATCTCGACATCATCTCCAAGTTTTGTTTTGAGATAAAGCATTGCGGCGCACCTCCTCTCATGCGACTTCGACTTTATTTCGAATCGCCATTTCCTTCACGATCGCGAGATACACTTCAGTCAATCGTGCATCATCGGCAATGACATCCAACTTGCTTACCTTGTCGATCTTGGACTTGGCAACGCCTTCGAGCGCCATCTTTTTGCGCTTGTTTACTTGCCGAATAGACAAATTGCATTGCGCCCGTTCTTCGAGCAGCTGATACGACTCAACGCGGACCCCCTCGTAATCGCCGCCTCGCGCTTGGGCGATTCGATTCAGCAAAGCGGTTACCTTCTTGCGCCATTCGGTAGGATTGAGGCTAAGGATCTCCGTGATCTGCTCTTGCCGCTGCTCCGTCTGATTGAGCCGAGTTTCCACTTCGGACAATCTCCGCTCCTGCTCTACCAATTGCGCGATCGAGGCTTGCAGAATTTCCAGTGTAGTTTGGGGCGTTTTAGCGAGCTGCTTTTCCATTTCCTCAAACTTGGTGACGTAAGCAGCCGTGAACAATACGCCTTTCTCTCCGGTCATCTTGTTCGCCACCATATCGCAGCCTTTGCGAGTGAGAAGGTAGCATTTCAAGGTGCGCCCAGTGCTGTCCTGATAAGTGCTTTCGATGAAGAAATCTACTGAACGGAAATTTCCGTTCAGTAAGTGCTGGATGTAGCCGTTGATTTTTTCGAGCAGATCAGCGTGGCGAACTTTCGTCATTTCTGCTACGTCCCGGCTATCGACGAGCAGTTGCCCGTTTTGATTGATTACCGTTAATTGATTCATTGGTCGGCTCCTTTCTGTTTGGATAAACAATCAAACTCAAATTAAATTTGATATTTGGGCGCAGAAAAATATGACCACAAATTTTACTTGCGGAAACTCAAATTTTGGTATATAATCCAGGTTGTAAGGTTAAACTAGATTTGAGTTAAGCACGAAGGTAAAATGACGGTTCATGGAGATCTGGAAAGATTTCTTCATCCGGTACGCCAAAATAATGCTCGATTCGTTTCAACAATCGTGTACCTGGAACCGATCTTCCACTCTCCAGTTCCCGCAAATGGGTTTCAGTAATGCCTAGTTCCTGGGCCACTTGTCTTTGGGTACCTTTCATTTCGCGTAACTCTTTAAGTCGTTGACGAGGTTTAGTGTTTGCGTTTGGCATTTTCAGACTCACCTCCTTGCTGTATCCATATAATAACACTCAAATTTTATTTGAGCAATACCTTTTTTATAAAATTTAATTTGTGGAGTGATTTCCATGTCGTCGTTAGGTTCAAGAATAAGAGAATGCCGGAGAAGGAGAGGTTATACACAAGCGCAGATGGCCGATAAACTCGGTATGACCGAAGCTAATTTTTCGAGTTATGAGCGTGACAAGAGTCAACCCCCAAGCGAAAAGTTGAGTCAAATCGCGTCAATTTTAGGGGTTTCCACCGATTATCTGCTCTTTGGCGACTTTGAAGATAAACTACAAGAAAAATCGGATCTGCTAGATGATCACTTAAAAAACTCTGAGTTCTTTAGTACAGCTTTGTTTATTATAAAAAGACTGGCATTAAAGTATAAAGACATAATACCTCAAGACTTGATTATTGATTCGGGGTTTAACGGTTTTAGAAAGGCTGTTGAAAGCTTTAACGCCTCAAAAAATGTAAAGTTCGAGACATTCGCAACAACTTGCATAGAAAATGAAATTGTCTTAAGAGCACGAAACGCAGGCCTTGATCCTATAACAAAGCTTGAACCCAAATACAGAGGGGGTTATGAAGACATCCCATCCTGGGCAACCCATAAAGATGTTCGTGACTTCAAGGAAATGCTCGAAGAAGACGCTCCAGTCATGTTTGATGGCGTGCCTCTTGATGAAGAGGACAAAGAGAAAGTATTAAAAGTGATGGAAGCGATCTTCTGGGATGCCAAGAAGCGCAACAAGCGGAAACCGATCGAAGAATAGCGGAGGGAACTGGATGGACAAGATTATCCGACAACTCATCCGTAAATATAAAACAAATAACCCTTTTGAGCTTGCAAACTGCCTGAATATTACGGTTTGGTTCCGTGATCTCGGGAAGGGAACACGAGGACTTTATATGTGCAAGTTGCGGCGCCGGTATATTGTCATTCATGATAATCTTGATGAATGCTGGCAACGTTTTGTTTGTGCTCACGAATTGGCGCACGACCGCCTGCACCCCGGATTCAGCCGGTTTTGGCTGGACGAGCAGTCCTTCTTCAACGCCGGTAAGTTTGAGCGCCAGGCAAACAAATTCGCTGTCCGCCTACTAACCGCGGGAGACAGTTTGCAGCGCGGGGAGTCAATTTCTGAGTTCTTACGCCGTAACGGTGTGCCAGAAGAAATGAGCAAATTCTATATGTGATCTATGTGAACTTTGCGCTTCCCAGCCGCAAGGCTGTTTACCATACATTTTTAATCAAACATATGTTCTGTTAGATAGGAGGAAAATCCATGCTCGGTTCTTTTCGTCGCCGCGGCTGCACATGTAAAAAGAAACGTTGTACATGCGGATCAAAATGGACATACCGCTACCACATCATTGATCCAAAAACGGGAAAGCGGAAGCAAAAAGAGACGCGCGGGTTTGACACAAAGGAAGAAGCGGAGGCAGAAGCAAAACGCATACTTGCGGAGTTGCAGAACGGGACGTATATCGAGGAAAAAGACATCACATTTAATCAATTTGCCGAAGAATGGATATTGATATACGAAAAATCGGGAAAAGTAAAGCAAAGCACACTGGACATTCGCAAAGCCAAGCTAAAACATTTGGAGAACTTCTTCGGTCAGATCAAACTGAAAGAGATAACAAAGCTCATGTATCAGCAATTTTTAAACGAGCTGGCAGAGAAATACGCTAGGAAAACTGTCGCCAGTGCCCATGAGGTGGGCAGCATGATATTTAAAAA
>NZ_SGWF01000023.1:0-91921 GCF_013337105.1 Paenibacillus sp. JMULE4 | reverse complement strand
ATGTCTATATTCTAGCGGTTACAGAAACTCAGCCTTCATAATCTGCTGATTCACCACTACCCGAACTATACCGACTTTTTCAAGGATTTGGAAAGCAAGACCGCAAGAGGTTTCTTCTATACCTACCCATCCTGTGAAATGGTTGCCAACGTGTCGGCGGAGGAACTAGCGAAAACCTTGCAACAGTACAATAAATCCGTACCGAAAGCCAAGGCGCAGGAAATCCTAGACGCGATTACTGCCAATGGATGGGCGGATAACGGTTACCAAGAGGAACGAAATCAATCTATCCGCTCCTATATCCAATCTATTGAGCATTTAGAAGGGGAAATCGCCACGTTAGAGAAACAACTGGACAAACTGATTGACGAAACAGGTTACCCATTGAAAACCATTCATGGAGTTGATACCGTTCTTGCTGCCACCTCTATCGCTAATATTGGGGACATTAACCGTTTCAGACATCATTCCCAACTTGCCAAACTAGCAGGCATTGCGCCCATTGAGCATAGTTCTGGCGAATCGAAGAACCGATACACGAATAAGCTAGGCAACCGTGAACTGAACAAAGCGTTCTACTCCCTGGCATTGACACAAATCCGCCAAGGTATCAATCCTCTCATGTACGAATATTATCAAAAGAAAATCAAGGAGGGGCGGAAGAAGAAACAAGCGATGGTCTACGTAGCTAGAAGACTGGTCAGCATCGTTTTCAGTATCATGAAGAATAAAACGCCATATCGCCAACCTACAGCGACAGTAGAAGCGGTGGGGGCATGAAAAAGAGACCCTAGGAATCCTAAGGTCTCTCTTTGTTTTACTGAAATTAACGGAGCAGTTGCAGTACGCCTTGCGGCTGTTGGTTCGCTTGTGCAAGCATAGCTTGGGCGGCTTGAGTGAGGATGTTGTTCTTGGTGAACTCCATCATTTCTTTCGCCATATCTACGTCACGGATACGAGATTCAGATGCAGTTAAGTTCTCAGCAGTTGTGCCAAGGTTATTAATTGTATGTTCGAGACGGTTTTGGTATGCACCAAGTGAAGCACGCTGAGTAGAAACTTTCTCCAATGCATCGTTAATAGTTGTAATTGCTGTTTGTGCTCCGTCTTTTGTAGAAAGGTCAACATCTTTAATACCTAGAGACTCAACATCCATGTTACCAATTGCAACTTTCATCGACTGGCCTTGGTTAGCGCCGATTTGGAATTCAGCCGCATTATTTGTTACAACAATTGTCGATGTTCCATCTGTAAGAACTGTATCCACGGTCAGGTCAAGTTCGATGCCGTTCGCATCAAACTTGTTCGAGCTAATGCTAATTGCTGCAGCGTTATCGTAAACCGTACCGCCCGCAGAGTTAGTAATGGTAATATCGCTAGCTCCGAAATCCGCGCCAAGAGTAAAGGTCATTTTTCCTTCTCTTGCTGTACCAGCAGCAACGTTTCCGATAGTAAAGACTTCTCCATTAGAACCGTTCAATATTACACCGTCAGTAATATCATCGGCTGAAGCAGATGCAACTACCACACCGTTCTTGTCTTTTAAAGAAAAATCAAATGTATCAGCAGTACCTGTTGCCTTTAGCTCAAGAGTATATTCACCAAGTTTAAGCCCAGAAATATCTGTAGTTGCAGCCATAGTAAAATCAGTACTAGCATCCAGGCCAGTTGTATTGGTCTTTACAGTAGCTGTTAAAGTACCTGCATTAGCAATATCAATGTCATAAGTATCAGCTGCAAGGTCCGCGTTGGTAATTGTAATTGGTTCTAGAGCATTATTATTTGTTGTGATTTCAGCATTCACACCAAGATTACCATTTAACAGTTTTTTGGTGTTGAACTCAGTAGTATTTGCGATTCGGTCAATTTCACTCTTCAACTGCTTCACTTCATCTTGAAGAGCTTTACGGTCATTATCAGTATTGGTGTCATTAGCTGCTTGAACAGCCAACTCACGCATACGCTGCAGAATGCTGTGAGTTTCGTTCAGAGCACCCTCTGCGGTTTGGATGAGAGAGATACCGTCTTGTGAGTTTTTAGACGCCATTTCCAAACCGCGGATTTGTCCGCGCATTTTTTCAGAGATTGCCAGACCTGCCGCGTCATCCCCTGCACGGTTGATACGCAGACCGGAAGACAGTTTCTCCAGAGCTTTGCCCGTTGCGGTGTTGTTGATGCTTAACTGACGGTGTGTATTTAATGCTGCAATGTTGTGATTAATTCTCATTTTTTTCTTCCTCCCTGAAGGTTCGTTTTCCCACATCCATGTGGTTTTCAACTATTCGTAGGTCGGCCGCCCTATGAATCGTTCTTATTATTATTATCGTAATTCATCGATACGTACTGTAGGTGTAATTTCGATCAATTAGATGCGTATTGGCCATTTTTAGGGATAAAACCGGCCTTTTTTCTCAAAATATCGCTATATTTCTTTAATTTACGACGAATTTCTATTTTTATTTCGCTTCTCCTTAATCAAAGCGTTTAAATCCTTGAGATTCACAGCAATATTGGACGCTTCACGGTTGGATTCCTGTATCGACAAATAAACCTCTTTTCTGTATACCTCGACATTTTGGGGAGCTTTAATGCCTATTTTAACCGTTTCCCCTTCTACTCCCAGTACAACCAACTCCACCTGATCCCCGATCATAATCGATTCGCCCTTCTTGCGGGTAAGTACTAGCATGACGGCTCACCATCCATTTGTGACGGAACGGTATTCGCCGCCGAGTCTACAAGCCTGTGCTTTGTTTTATAGGGGGTATTGTGAAGGATCACTTGTTTGCCGATTTTTGTCGCCATGTTAATAATGACAGGGGCAAGAAGATTTATCGTTATATTTTCAATATCGCTGGAGACGGTAATAATGGACCAAATCATCAGATCTTTGGCATCCTTGATTCCCAGCTGTTCTTCCACGCTTTCCGGCAGCTGAAATTCGTAGCTTGGATAGAACAAGAATGGATTCGTAAGGACAAACGATAAATTATGATTGTCTACGGACTGCATAAATGAAAAAGGCTCATCCGCCTCGGATTGCAAAATCACATATTGCCGATATTCTTCAAAACCGGGCAAGCCTTGAGGAAAGGTGATGATATGATCTTCCTCCACGACAATTTGCCCGAATTGCAAAGTACTTACCATCATCTATTGATCACCCCTTTATGGAAATAAGAAAAGCTCCTGCCGGAGCTTTGCGAAAAATATATCAAAAACTACAGACTTTTTAACCTGTGGTTTCTTGCCTATATTTTCAGATCAATTTGCGGAGGTGTAATTTCTACCTTTGGATATTGCAGCATGTAGATGTCCAGCTTTCCTCGAGAAACGTTCAGCTCCGGCCGGTTCACCTGTACATTAACTTCTACAAGGCCATCAGTCACTTCGATCCTCGGTTTGTTTGCAGTATAGTGAATATCCACATTATCATACGCCGCCGGCCCCACAAAATTAAACTCAAAACGTTCGAAAAAAAGCTGCTGCGCATTATCGGCTATAGGATTCCCACCTGCTGCGATGTTGCCGAGACGGTTGCCTTGCTCTACGATTCTCGCGATCCCTTGCAGCGCTACATTCTTGGCCTCCGAATAAATCCGGTTCATCGTCTCAAGATGGCCTCCTCTGTTCAGCGCATCCCATGCCTTGCTCTGGTCGATTTGCAGATCTCCGCGCGGAGATTCGATTTGCAGCTTCGGCGGTACCCGCTTCATCTCGTAGGTCGCCTTCGGCTGCTTTTGTTCGAGCGTTGCGTGGTCAGCATCAATACCCAGCTGCGCAAACTGTTGATGAATGGAGATGGAGGGGAAAGAGACCATCTTCTATACCGACCTCCTAGCGTAAAAAGTCGACTAAGCTAGGTTGAATAATTTTGGCTCCCGCCGAAAGAGCAGCCTGATATACATTCTCACCCATTTTTAAGTTTGTAATCACCTCAGCCATATCCGCATCCTCTGTTTTGGACTGCAGGCTTTGTAAATTGGTGCTCATATCGACCAACCTTCCTTGAATGAGTTCAATCCGGTTCATTCTGGCTCCGACCTCTGAACGCATCTCAAGAATCTTGTTCATTCTTGTATCAATTTTGTCAATAGCATTACTAACCCCGGCGTGATTATTATTGGCAAGATCGGTGATCATATCGTTCAAAATGAGGAACACATTATCGGGATCCGTAGGTAGACCAAAAGCATCAGCCCCGGTAATATTAACAGGCAGCTTAATGCCAGGTCCCATTTCAAATTGCAAAAGCCCGTAATCCGTCGTTTCTGTCGCTGCCCCTGCTTCGGTATAGGGCTTAATATCAGTGAGTTGACCATTAAACACATATTTCCCCTTAAACTTGCTGTTCCCGATATCGACCATCTGCTTATACATTTCTTCGATTTCGGTTTTCATGGCTTCCATAGCTGTATCCGGATTGGTAGCATTCGCGCCTTTAACAGCCAATTCCCTTACACGCTGCAGCACATCTCCGGCTTGTCCCAGCATTGTGTCCGTAAAATCCAGGGTCGAAGCGCCTGCGTCCACATTTCTTTGAAATTGATCGGTTGCCGAAAGCTCACTCCGATATCTTAATGAAAATGTGATTCCCACGGGGTCATCGGATGGAGCATTGATCTTGCGAGCGGTGGACAACTGATTCTCCAAATGACTCAATCGGCCCAGATTCGTAGAAACGTTCCTCAGCAATTGCGAACTGATCATGCCTTGCGTTACTCTTAACGGCATTATTCCCCCTCCTTTTCATCTATTATCTGCCAACGACACCCATGCCGTTAATTACTTTGTCTAACGTTTCATCAAAAGTGGTCATCGCTCTGGCCGCGGCGTTGTATGCATGCTGAAACTTAATCATGTTGGACATTTCTTCATCCAACGATACGCCGCTCACCGATTGTCTTCTGGATTCCACTTGATCTACAAGAATTTTCTGGTTGGTCGCTTGACGTTGGGCCTCTTTGGTTTGTACGCCAACCTGACCGACAACCGAACGAAAATAATCGTCTACTGTTGCCATAGATGCATTGGCTCCTGTTCCAAAACTAAACTTGGCATCCCTCACCTGAGACAACAAAAGAGCCGCCGTATTGTTTCCGATCACGACTTTTTCATTCGCTCCCGTGCCTATTGTACGCATAGAAGTGGCAATAAGATTGGGGTTATCGACGATCGCCGAATTCACCTTAAATGTCGCAGCCGTTACCGGTTGTCCGGAGTTTTCATCAAAGAAAGGCACCCCGAAAGATGGATTTCCCAGATTATATCCGAGCTTGTGCAAACCGTTAAAGCCGTTCACTTCGACGGTCAGATCGCTGGTCAATGTCCTGTTACTGCCTGAATAGGTGACCCCGTTCAACACGGTCCCCTCGGGCAAAACCGAGTCCTTAGGAATCGTTACGGTGATTTTCCCATTCACCAAAGTATTCGCAATCGTATCCAGCTCCGATATATAGCTTGCCACATATTGATCTCTCGAAACAATCATGCCATATACTTCACCGCCGTTAAGGTCACCGGAGGCAAACGCCTGATTTAAGATATCGCTTGTCATCACAGACGGGGTACCGCCTGCAACAATGGCTGTATTTCCCATCGTGATGGTGTAACCTTGATCCGTATCCACTACTTGGATATTCACAATTTTAGACAACTCATCGGTCAACAAATCCCTTTGGTCTCTAAGATCGTTAGCGTTATCACCTATTCCCTCTACGCGCTGAATTTCTTTATTCAGGTTAGATATAGTAGAAGCAATCGTGTTAATTTGGCTTACTTTTACATTAATGTTCTCTGTCAGATCAGCGCTCAAGTCGTTTAATTGCTTGCTTGTGGCATTAAAGGCATCCGCAAGAGCCAATGCATTCTCGCGGACAATCTTTCGTCCATCCGTGTTTTCCGGATCTTTGCTGAGATCGGACCACGCTTTCCAAAAGTTATCAATCACTGTTCGAATACCGGTATCCGAAGGTTCGTTAATGATTTTTTCAAGCTTCTCTAATGTATCTTGTCGGACGGACCAACTGCCAAAGGATTTATTTTCATTTCTGAATTGATTGTCCAAAAAATTTTCACGAATTCTCGTGATGGACCCGAATTCAACCCCTGTGCCTAATTGACCAGGAACATTCGATCGGGTCATGCCTACGGCTTCAATTGGTCTTGATGCATTCATATTCACAACCTGCCTAGAGTAACCTGCAGTGTTGGCATTGGCTATGTTGTGTCCTGTCGTCTGTAAAGCAGCCTGCTGCGTAAACAATGAGCGTTTCGCAGTCTCCAGTCCATGGAAAGTTGATCTCATAGGAATACACTCCCGTTCTATGCCTTCGTATCAAACAACCGATTCGGCTTCATACTTGAACTCAATTGCTGGTGCGGGTTATGATAAATCACTTCATCGTCGGATGAACCGGCAAGCAGGTCAAGAGAGTAATTAATATATTTTAAAGAATGCTCGGTAAGCTGTTGATTGAACTGATTCAGCTCCCGCAGCTTGCGGATGGTTGCCAAGAGCTGCTTTTGCTCATCCATCAGCTGCTTTTTTTCGTCCATATTAAAAATAATCTTCGTCAAGTCGCTGACGGTCACCCGGGGATTAGGCTTATACCCTTTCTCCATGAGAAAGGCTCCGGTTGCTTCCAGACGCTGCTGGTCCAATTCCCCGATCCGCTTCAACAGCTTGTTTTCTTTGTTCACAATTTGCATCAATTGTTCCACTTCGTTATGGATAATTACATGCTTCTTCCGCTCTGCAAGATCCAACAAGGTGTTATGAACATCATTCAGCTCCGCCATCGTTTGCAACAGGGCTTCCAAAGACATGGCTCTCCACTCCAACTAGAATTTCAAAAAAGGAAATATTTTTTCAGCCAGCGTACGGGCATCGACATGATACGAACCCGCTTTCACCGACTTTTTCAATTCGTCAAGTCTTTCCCGATCTGCCGGTTTCGCCCCGAAACTTTCAAGCAGCTCCTTGGCTTCGGTAGAAATTTCCACATGGTCTTTCGTCTTGCTCTTTTTCCCGGATGCCGCCGCTTGTATATGTTCCTGGTTCTTCTTGTATTGGTTCACCGGACTAACCTGATTCGTCCCATTAATTTTCATCTTGTTCACCTCGACTGACAGCAATAGTAAGCCCACCGATTCCTGTATTACTACTTTTATCGGTGGGCTGTTTTTAAAAGTTTAGATGGAATTCATTTATTTTGTCGATCTTCAAGCCTGTCCCTAATTTTAAATGCAGCATTCCTTTGCTGCTGCTCCTCCCGAATTTTCTTTCGTTCCTCATCTTCGTGAAGGTGATCAAAGTCCTTCACCAAGCGTGTTCGGCAGTTATCACATATATTGTTGCTGCGAATCGGCGCTCCGCAAATATCGCAGTCATAGGTCATATTGGGATTGTTTTTGATGGAAATACGGCCTTCACGGATAAACTTGACGATCTGTTTGATGTCTACGCCCGTTGCGTCACTAAGCTCTTGAATCGTGCATGTCCGGTTCTCCCGAAGGAATTGTAAACATTTTTCATATTCCGCTTCCAGACTCTTAATGCAGTTTGGACACATGCCGTAGTTATTCTTGACATAAACTTTACCACACCTACTGCAGTTTGCCACATTGAGACTCATGTTACCCCCCGCTCCTTTCGGCCCATATCTACGTTTAGTTTATCTCAAAGAATACGACAATGCACTCCTTTTTTTGACAAATGTGAGAATTTTCATGCCATTTTTACCTTGCCCAACTGACCCCATACACGTGAACCGGTAAAATAGTCCTGATCGTTCGGGCGCATTCGTTGAAGGTACTTCCGGTCGTATACACATCGTCCACAAGGTAAAGACGTACTCGCCCCTTCCGGCATGCCAAAGCAATAGGAGCGATTTGAGAAAGATCAGGTACAAACACCCCCGCCATATCGTCAAGCCGATCGGCTCTGGCTTTGAAGCTTTGCTTGTCGGTGTGGCGGGCTCTGGTCAGCAGAGAAATGACCGGTATACCGGTCAATCTCCCAAGCTCCCTGGCCATTTGCTCTGCTTGATTAAATCCCCGTTCGGCGTATCTTTGTGCGCTCAAAGGAACGTAAGTGATCCATTCAGCCGTATCGGATCGGGCTTTGCCCTTGTGATGCAAATGATAAGCGTGCAGCAGCATGGGGCCGAGTACCCTCGCAAGCGATTCTTTCCCCCGATACTTATAAAGGGCCAGCCATTCCTTCATATGTTCGTCATAACGAACAACACTGCGGTTTTGGGTAAAGTATGTATATTTGCGCCGCGGACAGTCCGGGCATTCCACGTGCCGGCCGCACCGGTCACATCGTACGGCATGTATCCAGGGTATAAGTTCATAGCAGCGCCGGCAGACAGGCAGGCGTATTGTCCCGCTCGCTCTTCTTCCTCCACACACCAGGCAGGACGATGATCTGGGCGCAAGCAGCGTCTCCGTCCGGCTGATAATGCGGATGAGCCACTCGGTCACCTCACCGATCTTTAACAACCGCAGTCCCTCCTTAAGCATCAATATACCCTTTTTTGAGGGCAAGAACGTTCATATCCACGATTTGCTTCACAGCCTGGGATTGTGAGCGTGTCTTTTCTTTAGCGGCGAATACGACCAGCCCCTTGGGGTCTTGAGCGGACCTGCCTGCCCTTCCGGCCATTTGGACGAGCGCAGCAGCATCAAAAACAGGCGAGTCCGCATCCAAAATAAACACATCCGACTTTGGTATCGTAACCCCCCGTTCCAAAATCGTCGTCGTTACCAGCATGCGAATCTTCGCGGCTCGAAAATCCGTTACTTTGCCTGTGCGGTCAGCATCCTTGGAGGACGTGCCCTGTATGTTCACATCAAGGAAAGCCCGGCGCAGCAGCTCCGTAAACGGCTCGACCATCGCAATGTTCGGCACGAATACGAAAATTTGAGCGCCACGATCGAGCGAAGCCTGCAGTTTTTGCTTTAGTTTTCCAGGCAGTATGCCCTGCCGAAGCGTTTGCCTCAAGCCCGGGCATCCCATTAAGAAAGGAACCGGAAGAGGATGCCGATGATACCTTGCGGCTACGCGGGCATGCGGCAGCGTGCCCTTCTTAACCGCCCGCTGCAGCTCTGCCGGCGGTGTCGCCGACAGCAGGATATACGCACCGCCCGGTGCGCAGACCTGCTCCGCGGCATACTGCAGCTGCGGGTTATTGTGGTAGGGGAACGCATCCAGTTCATCCACGATCACCAGCTCGAAGGCACGGTGAAACCGCATCAATTGGTGCGTCGTCGCCAACGTCAGCTCCCCCTGCTCCCACCGCTGCTCGCTCCCCCCGTAAAGCGTAACCACCTTGACCGACGGAAAAGCTTTCTCCAGCCGCGGCTTCAGCTCCAGTACCACGTCACGTCTTGGAGTTGCGACCACTACTTTTCTGCCGCATGCCAGCGTATATTGGATCATCGGAAAAATCATTTCCGTCTTCCCCGCTCCCGTAACCGCCCAAATTAAAAATTTTTTTGCCGGTCCTTCATTCTTATTTTTCCTTGAAAGGGGTTTATTTGCTTTCAAAAAATCCAACGCCAAGCCCGATGCTTCCTTCTGAACCTCGCTTAATCCCCAACGACTCAATATAGCTTGCCTATCCGGTTCCTGTGCCCACTCTTCCTTCTCTTGCGATTCATTCAAAGTCTCTGTGCGAATCAAAGGCGTACAGTATCGTACTCGCCCCATCGTCAAGCACGTTTCACAGTATGGGCAAGGGCCTTGGCAATACGGGCAATCCGTCCATACGATCGAAACCGGCACTTCTCCGTCGGCCCTTGGTCCGGGTCCCTTTCTCTTCGGATACCGCCGAGCCCCCTCGCTTCCGCATCGCCTGCACCGCCATTTTGATGAACTATCCAGCAAGAACTTCAGCACCCCGCCGGATTTTCGCTTCTCCACACCGGATTCGAGCACAATTCGTCCCTGAAGCCAAGCGCTCTGCAGCAAGTAACCGACTGCTTCTGCCCATTGCGGTTCGCCCTGGTTCTGCATCAATGCCCTGAACTCCTCCATAAGCAAAAAACGTCCCTTCAGCAAAAACGACATCGTTGCGAGCACCCGCTCCATCTCGGTATTACCGTCAATAGAAGAACGCTCAAACATGGAAGGCTTCCATTCCCGCAGCCGCCACTCCCGCAGCTTTTCCCTTGCCATTCCGATCTCTCTGCCGCCGCTGCGCAATGTCTCCATCAGCTTTCCCTCTGCCGAACTCAGCGAAATATGATGTACCAGCTCCATAGCTTGTCCAAACGATAAGGCCGGCTCCAGCACACGAAGCTTGAATCGGCTGCCGTACAATCGGAACCAATGGTCTCGGTCGGCCCGAATATCCAAAGAAACGTGCCAAGAACAGCCTTTGGGAGAAAGCAAAACGTAGACCAAAGCCATCATGAATCGTCAATCCCCATTTCCATCCCTTATAAATACCTGTAAGCGTTTCCTAAATGATCATTGTGGTTAAGCCGGACAACAATCATCTGCTCATCCCGATGCTTCAGAACCCATTCATCCCAGTCCATTTCCGCTATCGTCCAGATGTTCAAATGATGCTCCAATCTTAACCGCTCGGCGATAGCCAATGTATCATCAGTCGATCCTTCATCAACAATGGTGACGGCGATGGTTCTGCCTTTGATCCAAGAGAAAAAGTGCAGCGAACGAAGATACCATTCCATCTGAAGCTGATTATTATATGTTCGCAGAACATAATGCGCAACCGGTTCAGTCCCCCGCCGTTTCCAGTGCCAATGCAGCAAATGGACGAGTAAGATCCCCCCAGCATAACAACCCATAATCCAAACCAAGCCTAACATCATAACGGCTTCCCTCCCTTAAGAGCATTATATGCTGCCCAAGAGAAGTTGGTTCCTTGCCCGAACCAAAGGCTGTGATGAGCCCGGTGCGACGATTATAACGTAACCCAGCCGTTCTTTATGGCGACGATGACAGCCTGAGTACGGTCGTCAACCTCCATTTTTTGCAAAATGCTGCTGACATGGTTTTTTACGGTCTTTTCACTGATGTAGAGGAACTCCCCAATCATCTTGTTGCTCTTGCCCTCAGCCATCAATCGCAGCACTTCGGCTTCCCTGCGCGTCAATGGGCTGTTATCCATATGTACATACTTCACATCGGCTTCTTTGGTTGAACCGGAAGCGGCAACCCCCTGCTCGTCCAGATATGTCATGCGGCGCAGTTGATTAATCAGCTTGCCGGTTACCTTCGGATGAATGTAAGCATGTCCCGCAACGACCGAACGAATGGCGTTAATTAACGATTCAGCCTCCATGTCCTTCAGCAAATAGCCGGATGCTCCTTTGCGCAGTGTTTCAAATACATAGCTCTCATCGTCATGAATGGATAAAATTATCACCTTGATGTCAGGAAAAATATCTTTAAGCTTCTCCGTGGCCATCACGCCGTTCTCGACCGGCATATTGATATCCATCAACACGATATCCGGATGGAGTGTGTTGCACAGTTCAAGCACCTGAATACCGTCACCGCATTCGCCGACAACCTCCAGATCGTTCTCCATGTTCAAAATGCGTTTTACGCCTTCGCGAAATAATTGATGGTCGTCCGCGAGAACGAGCTTTATGGGGCGTTTGCCGCTGGCCATAATGTCCATTTGGTTAATCCTCCTTGGAATCAGACTTGATCGGTATGACCATGGATATTTTCGTTCCCACTCCAACGGTAGAATGGATGTCCAATCTTCCTTCGAGCAGTTCCACGCGTTCCCGCATACCCATCAGTCCGTAATGACTTCCGTCTGTGATTTTCTTTTCGATATTATCTGTAATAAACCCGACCCCGTTATCGGTGATCGTGAGCTTGATCATTTGCTGCTGGAACGTCAGCTCCAGCGAAACGAATGAAGCTGCAGCGTGCTTATGCACATTGGAGAACGCTTCTTGAACCAAACGGTATACCGCAACCTCCATCCCTGAAGGCAGGCGGACTTCTTTGCCGATCAGTTCAAATTTCGTTCGGATTTTCGATTTTTCTTCATAATCTTGGACAAATTTCCTTAATGTCGGCACTAAACCAAGATCGTCGAGCGCCATGGGACGGAGATTGAAGATGATCTTACGGACCTCTTCGATCCCGCTCCTGACACTAACTTTCAAATCGTCTAATTCATTCTTAACGGCATTATAGGCCTGTTTGGCCAGCATTCGTTCGGTAATCTCCGTCCGAAGTACCATATTCGCCAAATTCTGTGCCAGACCGTCATGGATTTCCCGCGCAATACGCTTACGTTCCTCTTCCTGGGCCAAAATGATTTTAAGGCCCAGGAGCTGCCGATTTTTGGCAGACTCCAAGAGCCGCGTAACTTGATTCAAATCCCCGGTCAAATATTCCAGCACGACACCGAATTGGGAAACAAGCGCTTCCGCGCGTTCAAGCTGCTTATCCAAGTTCTTCAGACGTTTCTGCAGATCGTCCCTCCGCAGTTTCAAATGCAGCTCTTTTTCCCTATGGATGGCCAATTGCGCTTGAAGCTGTGTAGCCGCTTCATAGGCCATACGGATGTCTTCTTCATTGAAACGCTTGAAATCCCGGCTCACTTCAGTCAAACGCACACGAGAACGACGGTATTCCACTTCGAAGCGGTCTACCGTATCGATCGTTCTCGCGGTTTCTTCGAATACGATTTGCAGCTCTTTATTCAGCGCTTCGCGTTCTGCCCGGACGCTTTCACAGATCTCGTAAATTTGGTATTTGCTGTTCTCCATGACATCAATGGCATTCTTGATGACACGGTCAAAAACATCGACAGACATCCGGACAAAGCTCCTTCGCCATTTTTCTCAATAGCATTAGCAATATAGTACCATAATTTTGAAATATTGTGAGAGCTATTAGTACTAATTATTGCAGGGTCACTTGTCGGGTCTGCGGATCCCATGTCACTTTCCAGCCCAAATTCTCCGATAAGATGCGCAGCGGCACCATCGTCAAATTGTTCATGATGACCGGCGGCACTTCTGCCGTAACTCTTTGGCCATTCACGATCAGGTCTGGATTATCGATCCACAGATCAATCATTTTGCCGCCGCGAATGACGGTGACCTTGCGCTCCGTATCGTCCCACCGTACGGTTCCGCCAAGAGCGTCCGTCACAAAACGAATTGGGATCAAGGTATTGCCTTTTTCAATGACTGGGGCTTGCTCCAGCATCATTCTTTTCCCGTTAACGGTCACATCTTTTTATTGATCGTCAGGCTAATCGAATTGAACGATGGTTTCGCCAAACCGCCTCTGTACGTAAACGTGATATCATCAATCCCGATGGCGCTTTTGGCAAGGCGCTCATCCTGACCGATCTCCTCATTGACGACATAAATGCTCTTCACCCGGATAGGATAGCTTATTGGGTATTCCGACAGATCGGCAGTCACCTGCTTCCATCCCTTCCAGTTGATGCTGCGTGCCAAATCGACCAAATGAACCTTACCTGCATTATCCAGTATCTCCGCACGCAACCAGTTCAGGCTTTCGTCACCGTTGACTTTTACCTTCATATATTGAGGCTGCCCCTCGATCACAATACCGGTATTCATGGCTGCATAAGCCCATTTATTGCCTGTGCCTTGCGTAAAATCGTAATTCAACTCCAGATACTTGTTTCCCGTTTCACTCAGCTTGATGGATACTCCAGCCTTAACCTCCTGAGGCTTCACTTCAGACGTCGTCATGACTGCAAAATTATCCAGATCATACCAAACTTTATCAACCCCTACAGGGATGACAGTCATAGTGCTGTAGCCATCATACTTCGCTATGAGCTGGGCACCGGAGCTTCCGGCCAGGCTGTTCACTTTTAATGTTCCGTTGGCCAGCTCCCCTTGTATACCGAGCACTTCCCATTGGATCAGCTGCGGCGGGATTTCTCTGCTTTTTCCAGTTAAGGTTGTCGCAATAACCGGAGGCAGTTTAACGGACTCTCCCTCGGTTAGCGTCATGTTATCGGCCTTAATGCTCATGCTTTTCAATTGGTTTCTTCCTACGACTTCAATATTAGCCGTCGATTGCCCTTTACCGCTTACGGCCGTCACTTTGGCCACTCCCGGTTTTGTTGCGGTGAATACATTTTCTTTGAATGTACCGCTATTGTCCGCGACACTCCATTGAGCCGGCAGTTTGGAGGTTTCTACAGGATTATAATAGATATCATAGGCCTTATAGCCTAACGCTGCCTGCTCGCCCACGAACATGAAGCTCGGGGCTTGAATGAAGATCTCTTTCACCTCACCTTGCGGAGCGGTAGAGTACACCCCTACGCCGTTGACAACGCGCCGCTGGGCGCCGGTTTCCGTTTTATTCACGAGGACAGGTTCAAATTCCCCTAGCGGGCGTGCAGCCATCTGTGTCGACCCGCCGCCGTCCAGATTTAGTCCTTTCCATACCCCCACCTTAATCATAAACTGCTGCAGCTCCTGCATGCTTAGCCCTTTGCTGTCGCCGTAATTATCGACGGTAATCAGATAGGCCGTTTTCATATCCTGCGAATACCCGATCGCCGTACGCGAACGATTGCAGCAAAGACTTGCGACTTCACGCGAGAAGGCCGCCGGCTTCCCCTCGTCCACCATAATCGTGTGGCCGCCAATCATCATTTTAAACGTACTCACATCATAATTCTTGTTCGGATCCTGTGCCAGCACTTGATAATCGGCTTTCAACGGATCTCCTTCTTTGAGGTGCGTAACGACAAAATCGGCCGCTTTGCCCGAGGCACGCAGAATATAACCATCCTCAGGAGCAATCATCCGGATAATGCCGTTAACGGCGATTTGTTTAATGATGCCATTCTGGACCAAGACCTCCGTCGGTACGGTTACTCCATCATTAGAGCGGTCTATCTGCCCCCATGCATTGGTATACATAAACATGCCGTCGATATGACTGTGTTCCTTGCTCGGCTCGAACCAATAGTATGTTTTATTGATGCCCCCGAGCGGATAGGAAGCTCCGTCTTTGGCAATAATCGATCCTTTAAAAGTAAATAAGTCCACAATCGGTTTGTTGTTCTTGTCCAAGGCAAAAGAATAAAATCCCGGCAGGTAAGGCGGAGTAGCCATCAGCTGCCCATTGGAAATCTGAGGGCCCATGGGCACGCCTTCAGCCTGTGTATTATAAAAGTCACCATTGATCCCGGCGACCGCCTTCGTTTCCTTCGTCATTCCCAGTACCGTTTGTTTCTTCGTAAACTGATTTCCCGTACCCGTCATCACATCTAATTTCACGTTCGGATTCGTCAAATCAACTTCTATCACATTTCCATTGACTTGAACTTCTTTATTGTTCCGCATAGATTTCCATACATATTTCTTCAACACAGCACCGGACGTCAAAATTTCCTGGCTCAGCATCGTCACGGTCGGTTCATTCGCCGCATAAGCCGCATTCCCGCCTGTTCCCGGCCAAGACGACAGCAGCAGCGACGCTGCAAGGACAACACACGACAACTTTCGCCATTTCTTTTGCAAACTCACTCTTTTGTTCTCCTCTCTCGTTTCCACTCTCCTTTATCTTAGACTCTATTACTATCTAAAAAGTTACGATATTCTTCTTGAAAAATAGTGATAAAAAATCAAAAAGACGACCCGGGATACGGATCGTCTTGCTTAGACAGATCATGGGTTAAAACATTTAGTTCAGAGCATCCGCCTTAAGCAGCTCCGCTTTGTCCGTACGCTCCCACGGCAAATCCACATCCGTACGTCCAAAATGACCGTAAGCTGCCGTTTGCTTGTAAATCGGGCGGCGCAGGTCAAGCATTTTAATGATGCCTGCCGGACGCAAGTCAAAGTTTTTGCGAACAATCTCTACCAGCTTCTGCTCGCTTACTTTGCCTGTACCGAATGTATCGACGGAAATCGATACCGGCTTGGCAACGCCAATAGCATAGGCCAGTTGAACTTCACACTTGTCTGCGAGGCCTGCGGCAACAATATTTTTCGCTACATAACGAGCGGCATATGCACCGGAACGGTCAACCTTAGTAGGATCCTTGCCGGAGAATGCACCGCCGCCGTGGCGTGCATAGCCGCCGTAGGTGTCAACGATGATTTTACGTCCTGTCAAACCGGCATCCCCTTGGGGCCCACCGATAACAAAACGGCCTGTCGGATTGATGAAATATTTGGTGTTTGCATCGATCAGATGATCCGGCACGATCGGTTTAATTACATGCTCTTTAATATCGGCCTGGATTTGCTCCAATGTCACATCTTCCCCGTGTTGCGTAGAAACAACAATGGTGTCTACACGAACTGGGGTAGGACCGTCATACTCAACAGTAACTTGTGTCTTTCCGTCAGGACGAAGGTAGGGAAGCTTACCGTTCTTACGAACTTCTGTCAAACGGCGGGCAAGCTGATGCGAAAGCGAGATCGGCAGCGGCATCAATTCCGGCGTCTCGTTAACCGCAAACCCGAACATCATTCCTTGGTCACCTGCGCCAATGGCTTCAATCTCATCATCGGACATTAGTCCCTCACGTGCTTCAAGCGCTTTATTCACGCCCTGTGCGATGTCTGGAGACTGCTCGTTCAAGGAAACCAATACCGCGCAAGTTTGGGAGTCAAATCCGAATTTGGCGCGCGTATAACCGATATCTTTGATGGTTTGACGCGCAATCGCCTGGATATCGACATACTCCGAGCGGCTGCTGATTTCGCCAATGACAAGCACAAGACCTGTAGCAACCGAAACCTCGCATGCTACGCGGGCATTCGGATCATTCGCCAAAAATGCATCCAATACGGAGTCTGAAATTTGATCACAAATTTTATCCGGATGACCTTCTGTAACAGACTCGGATGTAAATAAGCGGCGACCCACTGGATTAGACATAAGAATAACCTCCTAAGGCTAGTATTCATAAATACACGCATAAGTACACATACAAAAAATCAACCTTTTCCGCTTGGAAAAGGTTTCTTTGGCTGTTACCTTCTTTATAGTATGTTACTGGATTTGTCTAAGTGTGTCAATAAATTATGATAATTTCCAACAATAATTAACACAGGTGTCACGATTACAGGTTGAGCATCATTTCCTCGGCTTTTTTAATCAAACGTGCTGTAATCGTGCCTCCTACCGCACCGGCATCCCTCGATGCAATATGTCCCCAGTAATCTTCCTTTATGGGATGCGATGGAAGCGATCCTAATTCCGTAGCAAATTCCACGTTCATATTGGCCGCCTGCTTACCAACCGGGAGTCCAAGCTCCGCAGCGATCTCATATTTTAATACATCCAATGCCTTTCCGCTTTCCGGTACCACTTTCTTGTTGTTATTCTTAGCCACTACGAGTACCTCCTTTTTCGGAATGTAGCCATAGTGTTTCCTCTATGTAGACAAGCAAACGTATGAATGACTGGAGAAATGGGTAAAATTATGGAGTAACCTTGGAACCGTCGGCATTGGTTAACAAATAATTCCCGCGAACCATGACATAGATGTCTTGATTGGATTTCGGATCAGGCTTAATCCCGCGTCCCTCACGAGGAACAATGAGCAAATGGTTAAGTTCAACGCTTGTTCCTGCAGTAATATCTTTACCGGCCGTTACATCGGCAATTCCGTCTGCTGTAGAGCTAAAGGCAACAGCCTTTCCTGTTCGAACGATAATCTCGGCGCCTGCGCCGCCAAAAAGTAATTGGCCTTGCTCCAGCTTAATAACGGTAAGTCCAGAATTGGATACGGCAGGTTGGGTAGAATCACCTGTTCCGGAAGATGGAGCCGATCCGGTTTTGGCTAACTCCGAAGCGATGATCTGTCTGATTTTTCTTCATTGAAGGTTTGTTTAGCGAGTTCATCAGCAATTTTATTTGCAATATTTTGGTCGAAATAGCTCTTCGTGATAACCGGGTCATCTACCGAACCGGGGACAGTACCGCCTTGGGGCGCATCGGCGTGGGCAAGGAGGATACCATTGATTCCAAAAATCAATACTGAGGCCGCAATCAGCTTTTTAATATTCAACACAAACCAACCCTCTCTCTTTTAAAGTAAAAAAGAAGACCCGAAGGTCTTCTTTCTTAAAGCTGGGTTCAATAATATTAATTATGAACCAGAACGATCAATTTGTACTTCAGTGGAAGCAGACTTACCGCTAGGTGCAGTCAATACCAAGTCAAATTGAGCAACGTTGCTACCAAATGTAACTGTACCATCTTCACTAATTTCTACCTTGTTGGCATTAGCATCAGTTATATTTGAATTTACAAGCGAAATGTTTTGAGCTGTAAAGATCACACCATAGATGTTTTTGTAATTGATCAAATTGAGACCATCAACTTTAACACCATAGTTATCGACGATTTCAAAGTCGCCCAAACCGCCTTTAGGGTTAGCAGTGAACTCATCAACCACTTTTACATTACCGCTGGCGCTAGCTGCAACTTTAACCTTTTTGTTGTTAGCCACTACACTTTCAATGCTAACAGGATCATTCTTAGTAGTTACAGTAGCAGATACAGTCTTAGACTCGCCTTTTAAGTTGGTATAGTTTACAGTAATTGTAGATGTACCTGTTTTGTAACCAAGCACATACCATTTACCTGCAGCGTTTTTACCAACTACAGCAGAGTTCGGATTGGAGGAAGTTACATTCTTAATGAAGTCATCAGGAATAGCAACTTTATCTCCAGCCGCATTCGTTACTGTAAGGTTAATGCGTTTTTTCAGCGGGCTCTTGGATGGGTCACCGACATTTGCTTTGTAAACATCATTAGTAACAGATTCAGCAAGCTTACTATCTTTGGTGTTGTAAATATCACCAAGAGAAACCAAGCTATAAGTCAGATCTTCATTGACTTTAGTACCTTGAATTTGTTTCGTTGTAGTTGTTAATACAACGTCTTTTCCATCTTCATTCTTAACAATTTGAATTTTCAGTGTTGCTTGTTTTCCTTCGGCACCTGGTTTAGCCCAAATTCTCAGACCCTCGTTAAGTTGTTTGAAGGAATTATTAGCCCACTCATCTTTGTTGCCGAAAGTAAAGGATTTAGTAGCATCAACCAATACATTTTCAGGTTTAGTTCCATCTTGATTGGATTGGCTGTCGTCATCCTTTGTTATATAGAAGAAGTTCTCACCTGCAGGTGCTTCAAGAGCTACATATACACTGTAATTTACAGTAGTCCCAACATTTTTGTTTTTATCTGTACCCAAGTTGTAATCCATTTGTTTTCCATACTGATCTTGGATCACGTATTTGAAGCTACTATATGCATTTGGAATGATAGCTTTCGCAACTGGCGTAACTTCTCTGATTCTGTCAGGTGTACGAACATCAGAAATCGTGTAAGTTTTTGTAGCCGTGCTTTGTGCATTGGCTGTAGCAATATACGCCGTAACGGTAACCGAACCCTTCGAAGTACCATTGATGTTTTTCAGACGAATAGAGCCTTTGTGAGCACCAGTTTCCTCGATTTTTACATTGCCACTGTTTTCAACACCGGAAATATTGAATTTAATTCTCTCACGGTTGGTGTCATCAGTCAGGTCGTCTACGCTCAGTTGATTTCCTTGCTCATCATAAGCGATGATCGGGATATAAACATCATAGTCGCCAGCAGCAATTACATCATTGGAGTCGCCGATTTCTACTTTGGTTGCAACTTTAGCAGATTTAATGGAAACCTTGCCTGTTGCTGTAGCTGCCTGGCTAGTAACTGTGAACGTGTAATCGCCAGACTTATCGATGTTATCGTTCAAGGAAATCTTCAATCTCGGGACATTGCTGCCGTTATCTTCGATATCCTTGTCAACGATAGTGCCACCGCTCTTGTTTTGTCCAACATAATCATTCCAGATTACGTTAACTTCATTTTCCTTGAAGTCAGGGGAATCGTAAGCGATGTTGCTGCCATATTGATCATACAGGTTCAGATCAAATGTTGCATAATCACCTTTGCCAGTGATTGCTTTCGCTTCCTTATTGGAATATGTTGCTTCACCCAACTCTAATTTTTGAAGAATCGGTTGCGTACCCAGCTTAAAGTTTTTGGAAACTGTAATATGCTGATCGTTATTCACAACCGTTACAGGGATAACGGAAACCCCTTGTTGAGCATCACCATTAGACTTAGTATCCAAAGTCAAAGCAAGGATACCATCATCTTGACGGCTGATTTTCTTGTAAGTAGCAAGGGAAGTATATACAGTATAAGAGCCGCCGGAGAAGGAAGCATTCTCGCCGTATTGGTTTTTCGCAGCAAGCTTGATAACTACGCTGGAAGAATAAGCGATCGTATCGCTAGTTGTCAGGAAGTCGATGCTCTTCAGCTGCTCGTCTTCAGCAGTGAATTTGGCAACCGTTTTGTCAACTGCAGCTGCATCCAAGCCGCCCAATGTTACAGTGTACTCGCCAGCACGAACCTTGGAATCAGTCAAAGTCAGAACAGCAGATTGTTTGTCTTCAGCCCACTCAACAGTAACTGGAACGTCAGCAGACCCTCTAGTAAGCTTAAGTGTAGCCTTCTCAGTGTCAACATCTCTGTCCAATTTCACTTCAACTTTCTGAACGCCGATTGCTTTTGCGGAAGCAATAGATGCTTTTTCAGGTTTGTTGAGGTTTTTGAATTGTTCTTGAGCTGCATAAGATGCAAGCACCAACAGATCGCGAGTTGCAGCGGAAGTACCACCGAAAGTACCATCAGGACCGCTAGTCAGGATTTGTCTCTCGATTGCGAGCGCAACATATCCTTTAGCCCAGTCGGATACAGTATGGTCGCTTACGCCTGGAGTTGCTTTAGCTTGAGCGTCAAGGCCAAGACCGCGCAGCAAGAAAGCAGCAAGCTCTTGTTTTGTTACTTCGCCAGCAGGGTTATATTGACCAGGCGCATAGCCGTCAGTCAAACCTGCAGCTTTCAAAGCTTCGATGTAAGGAAGAGCGTAGCCGTTAGCCGGATCGTCTGCTTTCACATCGGAGAAACTGGAAGTCGTCAGGGAAGTGTCAACATCCAATTTGAAGATCAAAGCGGCGACTTTCGCAAATTGAGCGCGGTTCATTTTGTCGTTAAGACCAAATACGCCCTCGCTTACGCCATCAAAGATACCAGCAGAAATCAATGCATCAAATTTAGCTCTAGTAGCTTCATCCAGATCTTTCAGATCGCTGAAGCTGGAAGAATCTTTTGCAGCTTCTGCACCCAGCGCTACGGAAGAAAACATCGAGAATGCCATAGCCAGGGATAAAATAGCAGATAAACTTTTCTTCATAACCTTTTTTTCTCCTCCTCGAATATCTTTCGGTTGTTGAGAGTTCTGTGTAGATAAACTATAGCTCGATTCCCTCATTAGCCGATTCACCCCCTTCCCAGAGTTGAGCGAAATGATTTTTATTAGTTATGTCTGCAATGTATAAATTGCAGAAACTAGTAAACAATAATAGAGAGTCGCATGCCATTTAACATTATACACCGACACGCTACCAAGGTAAAGAGTTAATTTTGAGAAAATTATCCAAAGGGTTAACTCTTGGCTTGTTATTGTTTAGTTTCATTGTATTAAACGCACTGTTTTCGAAAAAGTTGCGCTTTCTGAAAAAACTTTTATAAGATTTTTCGCAGCTACACAGTATGTATTCTGAGTATATCAACTTATCTATCAACATGTTGTATCGTACGTTTAACAAGGATAGTATACAACTATATCATACACTTAGTCATTACGAATAATTTTCCATAATTGTCACTCAAAAGCCGCCAACTCATGTTTCTAGATCCATGCTGTTGGCGGCTTCATCACTTATTTAGGAAGCTTCTTCTGCTGTTTCAGCACGCGCTCCAATACAGCTGCCGCCTGCACCCGCGTAAAGTTTTGCCGCGGATCGAAACGGTAGGTTGCTTTCTTTTGTCCTGTAAGAAGCACGTTCTCAATTCCTTGGATCAGACCGGCCTTAGTGACGGCTTCCACCGATGGTGAGGCATAAAAATCAATTTCAGAGCCATCGGTAAATTGTTTTTGCAATGCTGCGATCGACTTTGCCGTATCGGAAGATAGCTTAAGTTCCGCTGCCCTTGCAATCATCACAGCCGCATCCTGACGCGTGATCGCACTTCCGGGGTTAAACAAGCCTCCGGCGTTTCCTCTAACGATTCCGGCTCTGGCTGCGGTCTCGATGTATTTATAATCATACAAAGGATTAGTACTGCCGGTAGCCGGAACATCTCTAAACGTTTGAGTACCGCTATAGTTCAAAGGCAGATCAAAAGCTTTGACCAGCACCGTTGCAAATTCCCCGCGAGTAATGGGCTCGTTAGGGACAAACAAAGCGGGTGATTTGTTATACATGTATCCTTTGGAGTACAGCGTATCTAAAGTATCTCTTCCCCACTCATGGCTGGTAATATCATTGAAGCTGTCGTACATGTACATGACCTGGAAATAGCCGAAGTGATCGATAGGCACCGTAATCGTGTTTTTCTTCGGATCGACGACACCGCCGATATTTTTCCACGCCAACGTGGTCATGCCCCGGTAATCTTCAAAGATATCTAATTGATACACCGTTACATACTTCCAGGAATCTTCGCGAATGCTGTTATCGTATTTCAGTGTCAACTCTCCGCGCTTGGTAGGCACAACCATATCCTTTAAATCGTTTACGGTTCTTTTTTGATAGAAGCGCACATTGCTGGAACTGCCATCCACATTGTACGGATCTTGTCCGGTACCTGTCAACGCTTCCTTCAGCTTATCCGTATCCATATAATCGTTCTCTTTAATATAACCGGCATTGATCCAGTACAGCTGGCTGATCGGTCTAAACTTCCGAGTCGGCTCCTCTAAGAAAAAGCTGGCGCTTGCATCGCTGAGATAGTCTTTGCTAACTCTTCCATCCTTCGTATTGGCTATCCCAAAGAAAATCTTGCGATCGCCCGTCAAATATTGTTGCTGCGCTGTAGGGTCATTGCGCATCAGCTTCGTATCTTTGGGGAACGTAAGCTCCAGATCGCCTTCAAACAGCTTATATTTGTTTTGAAGCGGCATCAGCATTTGGGCGCCCTCGATCGAGGTGTTAACGTTATTCACGACGAAGCTGCCTTTTGTCTGCTCCGTACCGCGAATTACGGTAAAATTGATTGTGTTGTTTCCGGACTTCAAATTTTGATAACGGTAATAAAAATAAGGCTTGTTATCGGCCGGATCAATCTTGCTCCGGACAACATCATTTTTACCGAATATAACGCTGTCCGCATTCTCGGCCTCTAATTTAATATCCACAAAATTCCCATTGACCTTTGCCTGCTGCTGGTTGCCGACTTGGATCAATTGAGGCAGAATGACCCGATACGGAACCGGTTCGCGGGATATCGTAATCGTTCGGATTTCGGTGATACCTGTATTATTCGAGATAAGGAATTCAAAAACCACATCCCCGTTAAACGGCAGCGAAACGGGATTGGTTGTGAACCCGCCAGTAGAGGTATTGATATTTAAATATTGGACCTGTCCGCTGGCGGGAGAAGCGGGATAGCCCCAGCCTGGACCGGAACGAGCATCAAAAGTCAGAACAGGGTTCCCCTGAGCATCCGTCTTGCGCACATTTAATCGGATCGTGTCCGCATTCGTGAACATTCCGGTAAAAGATACTTCGGAAGCATTAGTAACATATTTGTCCGGAGTCTGCGCTTTAGTAAACTTCTCCAACGGAGTAGGCAATATATCCCCCGCAAAAGCAGGAGTAGGCAGTGTGAATTTGAAAATTTCATACTGTGCCGTTGTTACGACCGTTCCGTTCAGGCGCAAACTGAATTTGATCGTATTTCTTCCTTCAACAATTAAAGATTCACCTGCCGGCAAAGCCGGAGACCAGGTGCGAGCCGCCCCTAAATCAAGCATCATCGTAGAATCATTGTTAGGGAAATCACCGGCAGTCAAATTGGTCGTTCTGCCATTCACAGATACCTCTATATTCGGGTATTCAGTAGATGGCAGATTCATAATGCGTGCTTGCAAACAAACGGCACCCGGCGTTCCCCCCACGGTACATGCCGGTGTGTCCAGCGCCACGTTCTTAATCATCATATTGTTATGGAAGTTGATTGGAATGACATAAGGCGTGCTGGTGATCGTGACAGGGAAATCCAACCGTCCGTTGCTATCTCCGTTTGGCACAACGGATAATGTTGTATTGCCATCCCGAATTCCGCTCAATTGAAATTTCCATTTTTCCTCAGTGCCGACCGTACCGACATGCGTTGCAGTGAAATTGGTAGGCGTACCAGCAACATTCGCTACCACCGTGCCTGTTGCGGGATTAACATTCGTCGTATAAACGAAGAATTCCGAAGGAAGCTCATTGATTTCATTTCCGCCGTTCTCATTCAGCGCTACTTCAATAGGCACTCCCAAAGCGTCATTACCTAGATTTTTAGTAACCTTGGTGACATAAGGGGCTGTCGGATCGTAATAATTGAAATGAAAAACTTGCTGCGGCACCTGACCGATCAAACCCGTACCGGTAAAGAATGTGATAATAATCGTTTGCTTCCGGTTTGTCGGCAGAGCAAGCGGAACGGATCCCAAATCAAATATTTTATAGTGTGATGTAGTCTGGAGAACAGGCAGCGCCGATGGTCCTGTAAAATCAACGCGAGTCGTGGGCCCGTTCACTACTTGAATATCAGCGTACACATATTTGGTCACCGTGGTTGATCCCGTTTCAAAATCAACCTTAAGCTTCCCTGTAAGAATGGCCGATGTTTGATCCAGTTGAGGCAATGGGTCGTTCACCAGCTTTTGAGGGGTCGACCCTGGAGCCGCGGATTGGATGGCTCCATCGTACAAAAACGGACCGCCGTCATTAAAAACAAATTTGCGTGTCAGCGTATACGAATTCGTACTGTTGCTCGCAACAATTTTAAAAATATTGTCCCCCGCCTGCATATTGAATTCACCATTGCGGCTTGGGATAAAGGTGAAGTCTCCATTGCTGCTGCGGTATGCGGTGATCGGATTGGATTGCCCTAACAAATACCCTTGTATAGTCGTCGCATTAGGCGATTTCCCCGTAATGGTATAGGCTGTTTGGGTAGGATCCTGCGGATACATAAGATTGTCGTCCAAAGGAACCTGGTTAAATCTTAAATCCGTAATGTTCGTCGTAGGCGTAAATGTAATATAAGCAGGTTGTGAAGCCAGCCGGGTCACATCTCCCGTGAAGAACGTAATTTTATTAGTACCTTCCGTTAATTGGACATTATTAAAAGTAATCTCATAAGCAGAGCTGCGATTCCCTTTGTTTGTTCTGTTTTCTACCGGTGCCCCGGGATTTGTGCTCAAATTCTCAATCTCATAATAAATGCCTGCAATCTCCGAATCGTCAATGTTGTCAACTTCGACGGTTATATCCACATATTCGCTGGTTACCGGCGTTGGGCTGCTTTCATTGATGCTGAAACCCTTAACCTTTAAGGTGGTTGCAGCAAAAGCTGTTGTCAGCGGAACCATCATCGAAACCAGCATAGCCATGATGACAAAGATACTGACGAATCGCTTCTTCATTTGTTTCAATGGTCTTTTCCTCCTTATGTATAAAAAATGCATTATCAACGGGAATGAATGCTATGTTCTCTTGGATTACCTCCTTTTTATGCAAGATCATGCATGAGTATTAACCATTTCCCAAAAAGCTGCGTGTACATTTGTTATCGGCTGGGAAGAACAAAAATGTTATAGATTGGGTACAAAAAAACGGAAGTCACAAAAAATCCCAGACCTTTAAGGTCTGGGATTCGGTATTGGTATTATTGTTATTTTGACACTCTTGAGCGGTCGCTCAACTGCATCGTTTTCATACGGATTTTGTTTAAAAATTTGAGTACAGGCTTCCTCGTCTTGCTGATAATGCCGATCGCCTCTGCCCCGAGAACCAGAATGCACAACAGCACGACCACGAGAATGACCGCTCCCCAAAGCGTTTGCTGCTCCGACATATAGGACAGCAGGACGGCTGAGGAGCCGAACAGCAGTGCAATGCCATAAATAATCAATACCGTTGTACGATGGCTGAAACCAAGCTGCAGCAGGCAATGATGCAGATGGCTTTTGTCCGCGACCGAGATCGGCAGATTGTTAACCCAACGTCGCAAGATGGCGAAGAAGGTATCGGACAGCGGCACCCCGAGAATCATAACCGGCACAAGCAGAGATACCACCGTCGCTTGCTTAAAACCAAGCACGGATAAAGTAGCCAAGCAAAAACCAAGGAACAATGCACCGGAATCGCCCATGAAAATTTTTGCCGGATGGAAGTTGTAGAACAGAAAGCCTGCAATGCTGCCCAGCAAAACCACACATAGCAAAACAACCGTTGTATTGCCCATCATTAAAGCGAGCACAAGTATGGTGGTGGTCGCAATGCCCGAAACCCCGGCAGATAGACCGTCAAGACCATCGATCAGATTGATGGCATTGGTAACGCCCACGATCCAGAAGATCGTCAACGGTACGGAGAGCCATGATAACGAAATTGTTCCATCTCCGAACGGCACATTGACAAGTTCAATGGTCACTCCTGAATAAACAACGACGCAGGCGGCCAATATTTGACCCAGCAGCTTGATTTTGGGCGATAAATCATAGCGGTCATCGAACGCGCCGATCAGAACAACGATCGCCCCCCCGACCAGAAGCCCGAATACTACATCGTTCTTTAGCGAATCGATAGCCGGGGAAATAACAAAATAAGCTCCAATAAATGCAATAAATATGGCAAGTCCGCCCAACCTCGGCATAATGCGGTTATGTACCTTGCGGTGATTCGGCGCGTCAACGGCCCCGACCCAAAAAGCAAAGCGTTTCACTAGCGGCGTCATAAGCAAAGCGATAAGTAATGCAGTGACAAAGCCGATTCCGTATAACAAATTCATGTGTATGTTCACAGCCCCTTTTTCTATGAAAACCCCAAACACTCCAAATTATACTCTGATGGTTTTGGAAATACCAATACCAATTTTGTGCGGTTTTAGCGGTTTTCAGGTTGTTTTCACAGTTTCAGTCAAGGTTTCTGCACATTTTCTTTTTCACGGATGACTTTCAAAGCGAATTTCGGCAGCACGAGCATTCTTTTATACCGCCAAGGCTCCTGCAACAACCGATAGAACCATTCGAGCCTCAACTTTTGGAACAACACTGGCGCGCGCTTTAACTTCCCCGACAATACGTCAAAGCTGCCCCCGACTCCCATCATTACAGGTACACCCAGCTGATTCTTGTACTTTGCAATCCACGGCTCTTGTTTGTCCGCCGACCGACCGACCAGCAGAATATCAGGTGCTGCGGCACGAATAGCTTCAATAACACCGGCTTCCTCTTTTTCACCAAAAAAACCATCCCTGAAACCGACAAGCTTGATTCCCGGATACAGCTCCTGCAGCCGGGTCGCCGCTGCCTCAATGACATCGGGGGCTGCGCCGACAAGGTATACTTTCCAGCCCTGCCGTTCGCCTGCCTTCATTAATTCTTGAATCAGATCAAACCCCGTTACACGTTCCGCGACAGGATTGCCGACATAGCCGGAAGCCCACACGACACCTGCCCCATCGGGAACAACAAGCTCGGCTTCTTTCATCATTTGCATATAATCCGGATGTTCAAGCGCGGTCATGACCATAATCGGATTGGCCGTAATGACCTGATGCGGCTCACGCCGAGCAATCACTTGGCTCAAATAAGCAACCGTATCTTTCATGCTCATCTTCGAAATCGGTACACCAAAAATGGATACTTTGGGAAAACTCACTGCATCCCCCGTCCTTTAGCAAAAAATGATGCGATACGCTCAGCCGGACGCCCTGCTTCAATCTTCAACTGTTCGATCGCCTGCCTCTTGTCCCGCTTCCATGAAGCACCGTCCGCCAGCATTCCCAATGTCTCTTGAGCCAGATCTTCCGATCGGGGCTGCTTGGTAGTGCCGGCCGATTTCATGCCTAGCCGGTTCAAAAACTGATCAATTTTTGGATCATAAGAGAGCCCGACCATGGGGACGTATTGGCTTGCCGCATAGATTAAGGAGTGTAGGCGCATGCCTAGAAGCACCTGACAGGCTGCCACCTCCGCCAGCATATCCTGAGGATGAGTTACCTCCCGCGCTAATGAAAGCCGCTCTTTGTAGATTTCCCCCATCTGTTCCATCACATACAAAGATGCCTTCTCGTCCGACGGCAGATGGAACGGGAGAAATCGAATAACCGCATCCGATTTTTCCAGAACGACCTGAAGAGATTCAGCCACCGCCCTGAGTTCAGAACGGTCCTCGTTCCAAAAACGGACGGAAACCCCAATTACAGGTTTCGTTTCACCGCTCGGAGTTTGTGTCGGTTGTCCGCGCATAGGCAATCCCATTACCGGGTCCGGCACCACTTCCACCTCCGATGGTGATATCCCCATCTTCCCTAGCAAGGCTTTGGATTCCTCATCCCTTACCGTTATAAATGAACTGCGTTGAAAAGCAGACCGAATCCATCCGAAAAATAACCTGCGATGTACCGGACCGATGCCCTGGGAGTAAATAAATACAGGCTTTCCCATCCACTGCGCCAAACGGATGACAGCAATATAATAAGGGATCGTCTTTGGACTCGTTTCATCCTGCAGCAAGCTTCCGCCGCCGCTGATCAGTCCGTCGGCATTCCGTAAAGCCTGCCATACCTCCATGGGCTTCATTCTGTGGACGGCTTCCACTCCATAAGTCCGTGCCGTTTCCGCCGGGTTCACGGACAGAACGACAGGGACGAATGTTACGCCCTGTCGTTCTCCTTGTTCCTGTAGAGCCAGCAGAATGGATTGAAGAACTGCCTCGTCACCGCTATTGTTGAAACCGTAATAACCTGATATCGCTATGCGTTTAACCGAGGTGCCCATCGCCGCCAACTCCTTACTACAATTTCCCATACTGCAATGAAACCAATTCCGATCAAGGTTCCGAAAGCAAGCCCGTAGACGACGCGAATGGATGAAATCATCAGCGGCGTATGCAGGTGAGCGAACGTATCGACCACGGAAGCTTGACCGATTACCCCGGCAAGAATCAACAGCAGCGCACTCCGGTATTTATAGCTGAGGTAGGCCCCGAGTATGAAAATCGGGTGTGAAATCAGGAATTCCTTTGTCCGCGGGCGAACCCCGAGCGTATTTTCCAAGAAGGATCGGAAATATCTCTCCAGCGAGGAGGCCTGTCCTTCATTCCCCGTCCGGGACAAATAATAGAAGCCTGCTGCCGCGATAATCGCGGCAGCAATAACCCACAGCACGCTGATATTGGAAGTAAGGATCTGACGCCCGCGAAGGACACGCTCTTTGTAAGTCATTCTCTCGCTAAACAGCAGCCAATATAGGCCTGCCAAAGCGATCGGAGCCAAATGCAGCACGCTGACACCACGGAATTGCTGCAGCACCAGCATATAGGTGATTTGATTCAGCAAACTTACAATAAAGAGAATGCCGACGGCCGACACCAATGTGGTTCGGAGCAGCAGCAGCAGGGCGAATCCGATTCTGGACCCTTCCGCTCGGTCCCATTTTTCCCGGCAGGTACGAATGGCCATCATAATCGCCAGTGTCGGAGCGCAGGTACCCGCGCCCAGCGCCAAAGCTTGCGCGAACAGGCTGGTGTTGAGCACGAGCAATCCCGCAGAGCCCAACATACCGAGCAGAAACAACGCCAAGGCCAGCTCGGGCACGAAATAAGCGATCGTGAGCGCAATCAACGCAACAGCACCGGCCCATACCAGAACCTTTGCGATATTTTGCCAGCTGGAGTATACATACTGGAAGGCTTCCGCCTGTCCCATCGAGTAGCCTGAGGCTTGGATGCGCGGAATTGCGCCATCCGGACCATCCAAAGCGGCATAAATCGCATCAAGCGGATGCAGAATTTGCCCTTTATCGAGGTTTTTGACTGCTCGGGCATTCAGGAACACCATCCGAATGTTGCGGTCTTTCACCGCCAGAACAAAACGGTCCGATACGCCCTGTATACGTCCCTTCAGCTCCTCTTCAGACAAATTCTCCGTCAGCTTCTGGGCATCGGTCTCCGTAAAGGAATGGAGCCTTACCACATTATGATGGATTCGTTTGGCCAAGCCGGCAAAGCCCTTTTGCTCCGTCTTTTGCAGCTCGATAACCGCAAGGCCTATACGATGCTTGCGCATCAGCTCGCCCATTTTGTCCAGATTGGTCGTATCCTTCTCGCTAACGAATCCAGGCACGGTTTCCCCATCCACGATGAATCTCTTGACGCCGAGCTTTCTCAGTTGTGCAAGCAATGCGTCCATCTGGTTCGTATTAAACGGGCGGCGGTTCGACATGCGGACGACAATCGAGAAACCCTCATCCTTCAACATTTGAAGCGTGATAGGATCGGGATCCATCGTTTTGAGCATCGCCTCGTCCATCGCCATTTCAATGATCATGCCAGGCTGATGATTAAAGCTCCAAGATCTGGTTCTAACACCCAAATCATGGAATGTCCGCTCGATGAGCGGCTGAAGTTGAGGCTGCGAATCGGTCTCCGTGAACAAAACATACGTGAAGTTCTCGCCCGGGGAGAACGGAACTTGCATAAGCACAGACGCGTCGCGGGACGAAAACACCTCGATACGGCGGCTGAGCTTCAGCTCATTTAATGTCGCCTCGTATACAGCCATACTGCCCACGCCATGCTGCTTCAGCTTGACAAGCTGGTCACTCACGAATTTACGCGGATTCGTCTGCATATCCGAAATTTCGAGCAAATCGCGATAATCCATGACAAACTCGACCTTACGCCCGGACTGCTGCTCAGTTTGGTAACGTTCATACGCTATGGGAATGGAGGCCAGCACTCCGAGAATGACCAGCCACCACAATCCTTTGCGCGCTAATTGATTCCACTTCATGTACCTTGCCTTCAATGCTGTCAGCTCCCAATGTTAGTGATGGTCAACGCGGGACATGACAGTCTGAACAAGCTTGTCGATCGCATCCGATGCGGCCTGTGCAGAGCTGCCGCGAACAGCGAAGTAAACCTTGATCTTAGGCTCCGTGCCCGAAGGGCGCAAGCAGAACCACGAGTCGTCCTCCAAGGTGAATTTGAGTACATTCTCTACCGGAAGTCCATATAAACCCTGTAAGAAATCCTCCACCTTAGTCACTTGAAGCCCATTTAATTCAACAGGCGGCTGTCTCCGCCAATCTTCCATGATCCCCTGAATCTTCTCGACGCCGTCCTTGCCCTTGAGCGTACGCGATTCCAGCCTTTCCAAAAATAACCATGCCGCTCGTACAATTCCTGAAGCACATCGTAGAGCGTCTTGCCTTTGCTCTTGTAATATGCCGCAGCTTCACAGATTAGCATAGATGCGACAACGGCGTCCTTATCGCGAGCGTAGGTGCCTGCCAAATAGCCGTAGCTCTCCTCATAGCCAAACAAAAACTCGGCCTCTCCGCTTTGTTCGAACTGCGTTATTTTTTCCCCGATATATTTAAAGCCGGTCAGCGTATTAAGTACCTTCGCTCCGTAATGCTCCGCAATGACTGCGCCCATCTCGCTTGTAACAATGGTTTTGACAACCACGCCATTGGCCGGCAGCTCACCCCGCTCCTGCAAACGGCCCAACAAGTAATCAATCATAATCGCACCCGATTGGTTACCGCTAAGAACGAAATATTCTCCATTCGCATCCTTCACCACTGCACCCATCCGATCGCAGTCCGGGTCTGTCCCGATCAGAATGTCAGCGTCAATCTTCTTTCCTTCGGCGATCGCCAGTGCGAAGGCCTCCCGTTCCTCCGGGTTCGGCGACTTCACAGTAGAAAAATTCGCGTCCGGCTTTTCTTGCTCCGCCACCACATGGACTTGTTCGAATCCTATCGCACCAAGTGCGGCGCGTACAGCCAAATTCCCGGCACCATGCAGCGGTGTATAGACGATACGGAAATCATCGCTCATCTCACGCACCAGCTCGGAATTAAGACTCACAGCGGTAACGGCACGAATGTATTCTTCATCCACCGCTTCCCCAATCCATTCCAGCAGCCCGGCTTTCTCCGCATCCGCCCGCGAGCTTCTCTTGACATCGGCAAACGACTCTACACTGCGAATTTCGGCTATGACCTGTTTCGCCTGATCCGGAACAAGCTGCCCTCCATCGCTTCCATACACTTTATATCCGTTATATTCAGGCGGATTATGACTGGCCGTAATGACTACCCCCGCATCGGCATTCAAATAACGTACGGCAAACGAGAGCTCCGGCGTAGTACGAAGTGACTCGAACAGGTAGGCCTTGATTCCGTTCCCGGCAAGCACCTTAGCCGTTTCAAGCGCGAATTCGGGAGATTGATTCCGTGAATCGTAGGCAATGACAACGGATGGCGTTTTTTTACCGGATTTCAGCAGAAACCGGGCCAGCCCTTGTGTGGCCCTTGCCACCGTATAAACGTTCATACGGTTGGTTCCGGCTCCGATTACCCCCCGCAGTCCGCCGGTACCGAATTCCAGGTCACGGTAAAACCGGTCTTCCACTTCTTTAGGGTCTCCCGAAATCGAACGAAGTTCTTCTTTCGTCGCTGCGTCGATAGCTTCATCATTTAACCAAAGTTCATATTGCTCTTGCACTCGCGTTTGAGAATTCATTATTCCGTCTCCTCCACCCTAATTTTTATGTATGAATGTGAAATATGATCGGTCTTATTCTCTATCCTTCAGAGCAAACATCAATTCTCCTTCGGCCACCACCTTATCCCCGACTTTGGCTGTTGCCTGTCCCTTGCCGATGCTTCCTTTCAAGCGGGTAATTTCCACTTCCAAGGTTAACGTATCGCCGGGAACCACCTGACCGCGGAACCGGAAATTATCAATTCCCGCAAAAAAGCCAAGCTTTCCGCGATTGGACTCCACCATCAGCATGGCGACGCAGCCAACCTGAGCCAAGGCCTCCACAATCAACACTCCCGGCATAACGGGATACCCTGGAAAATGTCCCTGAAAAAAGGGTTCGTTCATCGTTACGTTTTTGATACCCGTGGCTTTTACGCCGGCTTCCACTTCCAAAATTCGGTCCACCAGGAAGAACGGGTACCGGTGAGGAATGATTTCTTGAATTTGTACAGCATCTAACAAGGTTGTTGCTCCTTTCACATGGTATAAGTTCGATCTTATTAACTGAAACTAAGAATGTCCCTTCATGATCTGCAGTAATGAAGGTTGATATAAGGGAGCTTATGTGCAGGATTGCCGCAGACGGCAGGCCTTGACATAAGCTCTTTTTTTTAAAAAGTTAATCGGCATTCAGACTTCGTTGATTCAGCACATAAAACTGTAGAATATAAATAACCGTTGTCACGAAAGAAACGATAATCACAAACCATAGGTAAGCATGGGCGTAGGGGAGCTGGAAAACGATAAATAAAATGGCTACGTAATATAACACAGTGGTCAGCTTGCCCAAAACATTGGCAGGGACCGTCTTTTTTCCCCGAAAATGGAAGAATGCCGAACCAATAATCATCCCCGCATCTCTTAAAAACATGGCCATCGCGGCCTGCCATGAAATCATTTGGGAAAACACCAATGACAAAAAGACGGTGATCAGCATCAATTTATCCGCAAGCGGGTCCAACATGCTGCCCAACGGCGTAACAAGCTTGCGCTTACGCGCAATATAACCATCCAGCACGTCGGTCAGTCCGGCAAGCAAAAGTACAAAAAAGGCTAACTTTATGTAACCAGCCCCAAACACAATCAAGTAAACCGGAATCAGTACAAACCGGCATAGCGTTAGGATATTGGGCAAGTTCCACAACAACTGGTTTTCCCCCTCCAGATCGTCAGGCCAGGCCGGCACTGTTCGTTATCCATTCTTTCTACATCCGTTCCCATCCTTACATTATACCGTTATGAGAATAAAAATAAAACTCCCTCTTAGGGGAGTTCAGGAATCGGAATATATAAGATCGAATATGTGACGCCAAGTATGGACGTCGAACATTTCATAGAAGCTCTGCTTGCCGACATATACAAATCCAATCGTAAGGCCTATAAAAAGCGCTGCCGCGCATGCAAGAGGGAACCACGTCCACCTGATCATCCGACGGAACGCTTTATTCCGCTGTTTCGATCCTTCAGACGCCTCTTTTCGGGGTTTGCTCAAGTTACCAACCTCACTTTACACATTGCCGCTAGCCACGCAAACTGTTAGCCAAATTCATCATTTGATCGGATGAGCTGATTGCCCGGGAATTCAATTGAAACGCTCTCTGTATCGAGATCAGTTCCGTCATCTCATCGGATAAATTGACGTTGGATTGTTCCAGGAAGCCTTGGCGAACCGTAATCGGATCAACCTCATTATTCGCAGCGGTAACGGTTTGAAGAATCTCCTCTTGCTGAGCCGGCGTTATATTCCCCGGCAGACTGTAAAGATTATCTCCCAGCTGCTGCAATAGTTGGGGACGAACGGCACGCACCAATTTGATCTGTCCAACCTCGATCGGAGCTGCTCCTGGTTCCGTCTCGTTATAAGCCATGATCACTCCGTCAGGACTGATTTGGATTCGATGGTTGATCGGTATGCGTATCAGATTATCATCGGTTCCCATCACATAATGGCCGTCTTTCGTAGTCAAGAGCATGTTATCCGGGTCCAGCGGATCCGCCGAAGGAGACAACTGAAAGGATCCATTGCGGGTCCACCTTGTGGCTTGCACCGGATTATTATCGGCATCCAAAACAACGGTGGATATCTCGAACAATCCGCTGCCTTCAATAGCCATATCCAATGGACTATCCGTAGCCTGGAGTGAGCCCTGAGCAAGGTTCAGTTGTGCCGCAACCAGCTTGGCGCCCCAGCCTTGATTGTATCCAAGCGGTGTAAGCCGCCCTTCCCTTTGGAAGCCTTGCGGCTGCTGCTTTACGCTGGTAAGCACGTCTTGAAAGGAGGCTTCACGCCGTTTGTATCCGGTCGTATTCACGTTAGCGATATTGTTGGCTGCCAAATCAAGCTTCTGCTGCAGCGCGTGCATCGATACCGACGATGTAATCATGGAGTTGTTCATGTCCTACCTCCTAAACTCGTCCAACTTCGTTGACGGCCTTTTCCATGCTTTTATCGTAAAACTGAATCATCTTCTGATTCGCTTCATAGGCCCGCAGAGCAGCCATCATATCGACCATGGATTGGCCTGCATCGACATTGGAGCGCTCGATGTAGCCTTGACGCACTTCCACCTGATCATCTGCATTAATCGGACGAAAGGCCCCCTGATCCAATGCATTCAAACGGTATAAACCGTTCCCTTCGCGAATCAGCTGATTCGGGTCCTCCACCCGGGTAATCATCAGAGCCATCGGCTCCCCGTTTGCGCCAAGCAATGGCTGACCCTCCGCATTGATAAACTGTCCGGTCCGCGTAATGCGGAAATTCGTAATCGGAGCTCCCGTTCCCGGTTCTACCAGAACGATAGGTTGTCCATCACGCCCCAGCACTTGATGGCCATCGCCATCGATTAATTGGCCGTTCGCATCCAAAGAAAACTTGCCGTTCAAAGTATAGCGTTCCTCGCCTGCAGCATTCAAAATAGTAAAAAACGCCTGCGGCTGAATGACACGCTGGCCGTTCGCGTCCACATATTTGCCTGAGCTGTCAAAAACGGCGCCGGGCACCTGAATGTTCGAAACTAAAGCAAAGTCAAAAGGATTGTTCGTTTCTTGAAGGTCGCCTTGTGCGTGAAGAGACACATTCTCCTCCGCGAGAACGCCGGTATTTAGCCGCCCCAAGGAAACCGAACCGGGCTCGTCCTTGCCATTTCGCACCCGTGAGATCAAAATTTCAGGAAATGAACGGTTAATCCCGTTGCCTCCCTTGAAGCCCGGCGTATTGATATTGGCGATGTTATTAGTAACAATATCGTGTTTACGCTGCTGGGCAATCATGCCGGATGCGGCGGTGTACAAGCCTCTTAACATGGATCCTTTGCCTCCTGTATGATCTGAATTACTTAAATTTTCTTTTAGATACCTTATCCAGGTTGTCCAACATAATGCCGGTACCCTTGACCACGCAATGCATCGGATCTTCAGCAATCAAGACAGGCACTTTAAGCTCCTCGGCCAGCAGTTGATCGATTCCGTGCAGCATCGCGCCGCCGCCCGTCAGAATGACGCCGCGATCGATAATATCCGCCGAAAGTTCCGGAGGCGTTCGTTCCAGCACGCTCTTGGCCGCCGCTACAATGGAAGATACCGGCTCCCAAAGCGCTTCTTGAATTTCTTGCGAGTTGATCGTAATCGTCTGCGGCAATCCGCTCACCATATCTCTGCCGCGGATATCCATCGTTTCTTTCTGTCCGTCGGGATGTACCGTTCCAATACGGATCTTGATGTCCTCGCTTGTCCGTTCACCGATTAAAAGCTTATATTTGCTCTTGATATACTTCATAATGGAGGAGTCAAACTTGTCCCCGGCAATTTTAATGGAAGAGGAGGTGACGACGTCACCCATCGACAAAACAGCTACGTCTGTCGTCCCTCCGCCGATATCCACCACCATGTTTCCGCTCGGCTGAAATATATCCATACCGGCACCGATCGCTGCTGCCTTGGGTTCCTCTTCCAAGAACACTTCCCGCGCTCCGCTTCTTTCGGCTGCTTCCCGAATCGCCTTTTGCTCCACGGAGGTAATGTTGGTCGGAGCACAAATCAGGATGCGGGGATGACTGTACCATTTCCTGCCTCCAACTTTATTAATGAAATATTTGAGCATCATTTCAGTAATTTCAAAGTCGGCGATAACGCCTTCTCTAAGCGGGCGAATGGCAATGATATTGCCGGGTGTCCTTCCTACCATGCGGCGTGCTTCCTCACCCACGGCCAGCACCCGCTTCGTTTCGCTTTCGATGGCAACGACGGACGGCTCATCCAGGACTACGCCCCGCCCTTTCACATGAATCAGGACGTTCGCAGTCCCTAGATCTATGCCGATATCCTTGCTTAACATCCAATAATCCTCCCTAGCCAACCGTCCATCTCATTGAAGAAGCGGCACTCCTATAATATACGTTACTTAGGTAATTTCGCCATGAATTTGAAAATTCCTCTTTTTGTCCGTGATTTTTCGACAATAATCGCTTCATTTTTATCGGTTCGGGAGCGGGATCGTACCGTCAGTGCACAGGGGCATCCGGATTGGGCAAAAAGTCAGCTCATCCGCCGCTCCATGCCGCTCACGGTACGGCCGGGAAAGCGTCTGCATACGCCTATGGCTTTGGCTAAAGTGCTTGGAGGCTGTAAGCCGTACATCGCTTCATTTTACGGTGACCAGCTTCTCTTGCGCCTTCGGGCTGCGGGTTTTGCGGTACTTGATCTTGGTCGCTTCCCCACCGCGCAGGTGACGAATCGATTTGTGGTACTCCAATATGTGCTTCACCTGGTTGGCCAGCTCTGGATTGATCTCCGGCAAGCGCTCCGTTAAGTCCTTGTGCACCGTACTCTTGGAAACGCCGAATTCTTTAGCAATGGTGCGAACCGTATGCTTGGTTTCTACAAGGCAGCGGCCAATCTTTATGGTTCGCTCTTTGATGTAATCGTGCACTCCCCTCGCCTCCCTACTCGAGTTAGTTTGGTACATTATATGAGGGGTGTGCACTTATATTCTTTGTTTCACAGGCCTGACAAGCCCGGAGAACACATTTATTTTCAAGGACAAGTCCTTGTTTTAAAATGGACAAGCGGCAGTTGAGCCGCAAAAAAAGGCAGGAGAGATCATTTCCCCCTGCCTTAGAGCGACTTAAGCGAACTCTTATTGCTCTGTAATATAGTTTTCCGGATTAACGGCCGGGCCTCCCTGGCCTTGGCGCAATTCAAAATGAAGGTGTACGCCTTGTTCTTTCTCCAGCTCATTGCGGCCCGCTTTAGCGATCACATCGCCCTTTTTCACTTCCGCGTCCTTGGCCACATTCACTTCGGACAAGCTTTGGTAGACGGAAACGAGACCGTTGCTGTGCGAGATTTCAATGAGATGGCCTACAATTGGATCCTTCTGTACGGTGGTAACCTTGCCGCTCATAACAGCCATAACGTCAAACGTTTGATTGTCCGGTCTGGCAAAATCCATTCCGATGTGCGGCGTGAACGTATCGCCATACTCTACCATGGCCGCTTGCCTTACATCGTTCGCAGCCTTGTTGTCAAAGAAATGGAGGACGACGTCCAACTCGTTCTTGTCTTTAAACGGCCATTGCATCGTTTCCTGATTGGCATTGGTGGCTACGGCGTCCTGGCCTGTAACGCTGTCTGTGACGGTACCGGACTGGGTAGTGTCGGGGCCGGTTTTGTCAGACGTCAACGTCCCCGCTCCTTGGTACACCCACATGACGGTTAGAATGATTGCCGCTGCTGCCATGTACATTGCCGGAAATACCCACTTTTTGGCGAGCAATCTTTTCCAGGATGAAGATGTGCTTTTTTGCGCTCCTTCGATAGATTTAGGAGCATCTTCTTGTTTTGGCAAATCTCTTTTATGTTCACTCATATGTATATCACCTCGCTAACCATTCTTGCCAGATTCGCGAGATTTATACGCAGGAAAACCTATTTTATTAGAAACTTTTTCCTTTCAGTAGATTCGAAGCTTTCCCAAGCTCTATGCCCGTATAATAATACTTAACGATTTCCTCCGCTTTCCGTGATTCCTTGGCCATGCCGTTGGCCCCCCACTGACTCATCCCGACTCCGTGCCCATAACCGAAAGTGGTAATCTCCCACTTGCCGTTCGTATATTTCCATTGGAATTGGCTGGAATTCAACCCGAGCTTCTCCCGGACCTCCCGGCCCGTAAACAGCTTTCCATTGATAGAGAGCTTCTTGATCCGGTTCCCGGCGCTTCGCTCGATCACCTTTATCGAGGATGTATTGCCCGACGTAACCGGTATAGCCGAAGAAAGTCCCAGCATGCGCTGAAGTTCTTTTCCCGTTAGGGTAATCGTCTCTTTATACCTGGGGGACAGCTTGGCATCCCACGGACTGGCTACGCTTCGCAAATAAGGAAGCGCTACGTTCCAATAGTCTTCCGAATTTTCCGTATATCCGTTGCTGGTAGAGAAAAAACTGGCTTCAATCGGTTGTCCCTGATAAGTTAAAATGATATCTTTCGTTTCCGTTACGGCACGATTCAGCTTTTCCATATAAGAGACATAGTTTTCCTCGCCCCATCGCTGCTTTAGTTCCTGATCCGTCACATAAACCTGGTGTGCGGTCGTATCCGTGACCATAGCTTCGGGAACCGGTACGCTGCTCTGATCGCCGTCCAAGAGTCGACGCAGGATATAGGTACGCGCCGCCATGGCCTGAGCCTTGAGCGCCTCGAGCTCAAACTCCATCGGCATTTCGGCGGCGACCACGCCCCGTACATATTGCTCCAGGCTCACCAGCTCTGTTCTTTTTTCCTTGGCTAAGTAAACGGGGATCCAGGGCGGTTCTCCCTGACGGGAGACCTCCATACTGTCTTTTATATTCACTGCATCCGGCACCGGCCCGCTTCCGGGAACGGTTCTAACGAGCAGCGCAGGCATCAGCACAACGACTGCCGTGAAGCTCGCCAACCATACGGCGAACCAGCGAATCCACGATTTCTGTGGCCGATTAGGCTGCTTGTACTTCATGCTGCTCCTCCATCTTTCTGTCCTCCGCATCCGAATCTCGCTAATTGCGGCTGCAGGTAACATCATCTTATGAAAACAAAAGATAGAATAGAACAAAAAGAAAGAGAACCGATTTTCCTTCACGATTCCGGAAGAGTCGGTTCTCTTACATTCCTTATGCCATGCTTGGTTGTACAGCGAAGAGTGGAATAGATTCCCCCACAGCTTCGGTTTCTACGACCTCGATGGGCACCCGCTTGATATCGGCTCCAAGACGGCTGAGCTTCTCGGCAATGTCCACATAGCCTCGATCGATATGGTGAAGACCGGTTATTTCGGTCTCTCCCTCTGCGACTAATGCAGTCAAGATCAGCGCGGCACCCGCACGGAGATCCGTTGCGCATACCTTCGCCCCTTTAAGGCGGGCGCCTCCGCTGATCACAGCGGTTCGTCCTTCTACCTTGATTTGCGCATTCATGCGCACCATTTCTTCTACATGCATGAACCGGTTCTCAAATATGGTTTCGGTCACCAAACTGGTTCCGTCCGCCGTCAACAGCAGCGCCATCATTTGAGACTGCATGTCGGTAGGGAAGCCCGGGTACGGCAAGGTTTTGACGTCAACCGCACGGAGCGGACGGTCGGTATACACCCGGATGCCGTTCTCGTCCTCCATGATTTGTACACCCATCTCCTGCATTTTGGAAATGACCGGACGCAAATGGTCGCCGATCGCTCCCTCAATATACAGGTCACTATTGGTGATCGCTGCGGCAATCATATATGTACCTGCTTCAATGCGGTCCGGAATCACGGTATGAACGGCTCCCTTCAGCCGATCCACACCGTCGACGCGAATGATTCCAGTCCCTGCGCCGCGAATTTTCGCGCCCATCGCGTTCAAATAGTTGGCTAAATCCACAATCTCCGGTTCCTTGGCGGCATTCTCTATCAGCGTCGTGCCATCGGCAAGCGTAGCAGCCATCATAATATTCTCCGTAGCGCCTACGCTAGCTACGTCCAAATACACCTTCGCGCCCTTCAGCCTGCCGCTCACCCGAGCTTCAATGTAGCCTTGGCCCAGCTCGATTTCGGCTCCCATAGCTTCAAAGCCTTTTAAATGCTGATCGATCGGCCTTGTACCGATCGCGCAGCCGCCCGGTAGCGATATACGGGCCTGCCCCATCCGGGTCAGCAAAGGTCCCATGACGAGAAAAGATGCCCGCATTTTGCGGACCAGTTCGTAGGAGGCTTCACATGTATTAATGCGGCTGGCATTGACGCGAATCGTTTCATTTGTATACTCAACTTCAATTCCCAGACTTTCAAGAACTTTGTTGATGACATGGACGTCGTCCAAGGGAGGCGCGTCGTGAATAACGCTCTCTCCTTCCGAACCCAGTATAGAGGCTGCGATAATCGGCAGTACGGCATTTTTGGCGCCGTGTAGTTTAACTCTGCCAGATAGCCTCTTGCCGCCGCGGACGATAATTTTGTTCATCATGATCCCCCTCCGCGTGTTTCTCTTTGTTCATTGTCGTTGATTCCGCCAATCAAAATAGTATTCGTGGCGTTGTTCGAATTTACAGCGGTTGTACTATCCATTGTTGACAAGATTCTCCTTGGTTATTCGGAAAAAAAGTGATTTCAGAACATCCCCGAAAACCAAGTCGACCATTCCAAGTAGTCGATAATGAACCGGGCAATTTGATATCCAAGAGCGACAGAGAGCAGGATTTGCAGCAGTTTGGCCTGCGCGGTTTTCGGCCGTTTAAAGATGCTCTCCAGCTTCAATTCCTGCAACGCCCACCAGGAAACCGCGATGAATACCAGGACTACCACGATATTCAGCAAGCCCTTCAACCCCATAGTAGCGTTCATTTGATTTAAATAGTCCATAACTGAAGCTGCTCCTTATTTCCGACGAAGCTTTCATGTGCTTGAACCGTTAAAGATTCGGCACAGGAGGCCCGTCATGCATTTTTACCCACGTTTTTGCATCATTAATCGATCTTTTTATCCAAAACTGACTTAGCTTGGTGTTATCTATTCAATACATCGTATAAAAGCTGAATAAACTCGGCTCGCGTCGCCTGCTGATCCGGCCTGAAAGTCCCGTCAGCATACCCGCTGATCAATCCTTCCGCTTTCATCTGTTTAAGAATCCCGTTGCCCCAATAGCGCTCATCCACATCAACAAACGGTGACAACCCCCTAAACTTCCCGATCATATTCATACTGCGGGCCAGCATAGCCGTCATTTCCATCCGGGTCACGGGCTGGTCAGGTGCAAAAGTTCGGTCCGGATACCCGTCGATCATCCCTGCCTCATACGCTTTTGCAATATACGAGTAGGCCCAGTGCGTCGCCGGCAAATCAGAGAACACACTCGTTCCCTCCCTGGCTAATTGGAAAGCGCGCGCCAGTACGGCCGTTACTTCCGCCCTGGTAATCGCACGATTGGGCTGGAACGTATAATCGCCATAACCGTCAACGACCTGCTTTGCAGTTAAACCTGTGATCGCGTTTTGCGCCCAATGGCCCCGAATATCCACATAACCGCCGGTAAGCGGTTTGGCATTCACCTGAAGCTGGTACATCTGATTCGTAAACGTCTTGTTGGATTTGAGCTTCAGGTAATACGATCCGGGTACAAAGCGTCCTGAGAGCTCCTGTATTGGCGTTGAAGCGTTATTCATGGAGCCCGCCATCATTTTCATCGATCCGTCATACAATTCCATATATATGGTCACAGATGCAGGAATGTCACTAAGCCTGATCTGCACCAAGCTTTCTTCCGCAATGCGGAATTGGAACCAATCGATGTCATCGGGCTTGTCGAGCAGGCCGGTATATGGCGTTTCCAGCGATACCGTCGTCGCTTGGTAAGAACGATTGTTCGGCTCGTTAGGATCGTTCAGTTTCGCATCGTATTCGATGGAAAGAGTGTACTCCCCTACTACAGGGTTGACGTATTCTTTTACATTGGATATCCGGATGTAATAGCTGCCGGGAAACACTTCGGGCAGATAGTAAACTTCCGTCCCGCCGTCATCCGCCTTATCGATCGTGATCGATTTCTCTCCCTGCTTCTGAACTAACAGCACGGGGTCCATTCGGGCCGTATCTGTTGACAATTGGATGCGCAGCGAGCCGGAATGCGGAACAGGAAATTCAAACCAATCGACATCTTCGTTTTGATGAAGCGTTCCTTTGATCGTTAAACTGCGCGAAGGCAGTACGTAAGCTTTATACTGAAGATCGTTGTCCTCATAAGGATCACGGTAAATATCAAACGAAGTCGTCAATTGATAAGGGATCTCCTCTGTAAGGTTACGATCGCTCAACTGCAGTCGGTAAAATCCCCGTCCTTTTGAAACCGGGAAGGAAACCGTCTGGCCTCCTCGCACCGATTTGCTGGCGAGCACTCCGGTAACGTCCGTATGCTGCACACTCACCCCGTACCTGCTGTCCATGTCAAAGGTCAGATTCACGGTTCCGTCATAAGGGGCCTCGATATAGAACCAGTCGGAATCCGTCCCGCCGGTGAAGGAAGCCGACACTTTCTTGCTGATCGATAATGCCGCCGCTTGGTCCTTCCGGTCATTGGGCTCGTACATATCGCTCCTATAAGGTTCGGTCAGTAGCCGGTCCACTCGAAGCAGTCCGTATCCCGCAGCCGGATCCCACCCCTTCGGCCCCAAATCCTGGGCGGTTTGCCGAATCCACTGGCGGATCTGATAAGGCTTCTTCTCCGGATGCTGCGACCAGACCAGTGCCGCCGCCGCGGCCACCTGCGGCGCAGCCATGGAGGTGCCGTCCTTCGGTTCATATGTACCCCCAAGTCCCGTCGTAAACACGTCCCAAGGCGCTACTACATCGACCTCGGGGCCGGTGTTGGATTTCCGGTCAACTTCTCCATTAGGCGAAACGCCGCCTACAGCAAGAACCGTCGGGTAGGCAGCCGGATATTTAACCCGGTTTCCTTCGTTGCCTGTAGCTGCAACCAGCAGCACATTCCGCTCCTCGGCATAACGAACGATATCGCTCATGTAAGCCGAATATTTATTCAATCCAAGCGAAAGCACCACGATTTTGGCTCCGTGATCAACGGCATAACGTATCCCTTCGCCGAGCTTTGTCTCGCCGCCGGACCCGTCCGCTTCCAGCGCCTTGATGGGCATAATGCGGGCATTCCAAAGCATCCCTGCAATCCCGCGGTCATTGTTGCCGACAGCAGCAATAATTCCGGCAACATTCGTACCGTGTCCGTTGTCATCCATCGGAGGCTCCTTCGGGTTGATCAGATTGATCCCGGGAACCAGATTCGGTTTTAAATCGGGATGCTCCAAGTCAACTCCCGTATCCACAATCGCTATGGTCAGGCCGCTGTTCCCCTTCGCCGCTTCCCACGCTTGATTCATTCCGATTTGCTGCAAGTACGTCTGCCGTACATAAAACGGATCATCCACTTGCGCAGCATATGTAGTCCCCGAGCATGCCAGAACAAAAGCAAGGCCGAGGCATGTTACAAAAAATATATGTTTATAAGTCATATGATTCATCCGCATTTAAAATCCTTCTTTTGATTTCGTATGCCGTACTCCATTATTTCATTCTAAGCTTTAAGCGCATTCCCTGCAACTGAAATTCAAATCCTGTTTGGAACATTCACGAATCAGACAAACCACAAAAAGCTCGGTCCTCCCATAAAGGAAGAACCGAGCTTTGACGAAGAACAAAACTTCAATTAATAAAACATAAACAGATCCTGTGTTAGCGAGAAAATGCGTTCAATATAGCCTATAACCCATTGAGGGAACAGACCGATCAGAACGCTTACCCCGGCACACAGCCACATCGTGATGCCCAGCGGCAGCGACACATGAACTTCCCGGGCTTCATAATCGCTGCGCATGAACATCTGCCGGATGAATCCGAAATAGAAGTAATACGCTACGATGCTCGTTCCGATCATCACCGCAGCCAGCCAATAATGCTGCGTCCAAATGGTTGCAAGCAGAATATACAGCTTCCCGAAGAAACCCCCGGTCACGGGTAAGCCCGCCAAGGACAGTACCAGAAGCACCGCGGCAACCGCCGTACCCGGAGCCCTGTAGTATAATCCCGCGAGACCTTTCAGGGCTTCATCGCCCGTAGAGCGCTCGATGATCATCAGCACCGCGAAAATACCGATGTTCATGAACAAGTACGCAATCAAGTAATACGTAAACTGGGCAAAGTTCGAATACTGCATCATCGAGAACTGAATCGCAATGGGAACCAGCAAATAACCCGCATTGGCAATTCCGGAGTAAGCCATGAGCCGTTTCATATGCGTCTGCCTCAAAGCGACGAAGTTACCGACAACCATCGCCGTCGCAGCAACCGCCATCAAAGTCGTCATGATATCCTGATGAATCGGCAAACTCATCAAGTCCCCGACCATATAGATGTTGTACATCAAACGAAACAGGATGGCAAATGCCGCCGCTTTGGACACGACCGCAAGAAACGCGGTAACTGGTGTAGATGCGCCTTGATATACATCCGGCGACCACATATGAAACGGAGCCGCCGCTACCTTGAAGCCAAAGCCCGCCACAAGAAGGAAGAAGCTCAAGTAAATCAGGGGGAGCATTCCCTGTGTGCTCTGTCCCAGGGCAGCGTTGATTTCACTTACTGTCGTGGATCCCGATATCCCGTAAAGAAACGACATCCCGTACAGGATGACGGCCGAAGAGATGCTTCCGAGCACAAGGTACTTAAAAGCTCCTTCGTTGGACTGCACATTCTTTTTGTTCATGGCCACCAAAATGTAGGAGGTAATGCTAAGCAGCTCCAGACCGACGAATAGCGTAATCAGATCGCCGGAAGAGGCCATAATCATCCCGCCGAGCGTGGCAGGCAGCAGCAGGTAATAAAACTCCCCGATGTGAGGAATGTTTTCTTCCTTCACCGAGCCGATGCTCATGAAGGTGATGAGCCCCGCGCCCGTTAGCAGCACCAGCTTGATGATATTTGCAAAATCGTCGATCCGGTAGCTGAACTGCAGCAGCTGCTTTGGCTCTGCTGGGTTCAGGTAAGAAACGACAAAGACAGCGGATATCACGATGCTGGCAAGCGACAGCCAACCGAGCCACGTGCGGCTCGCTTTGTTCGGAAGAAACAAATCGATAAGCGACAGTACGACAGCAGCGATGACTAGCGTGAGCTCCGGGGCCAGCAGGATCAAATCGCTGGCTTGAAGACGTATCTGTTCCACCGGTCTAACCCCCCATCTTCGCTACGCTGTGAATGAATTGATTGAAACTGCTGACGGTTTGATGCAGCGGATCGCTTAATATGCTTGGATAGATCCCGAGCACTACGATGAAGGCAACCAGCGTAATCATCGGTATCGCCTCAATCAGCCGCGCATCCCGCATCTGAGGCAGTTCGCTTCCAAACGGTCCGTAAGTGATGGCAAGCACCCCTCGCAGTACATAGACTGCCGTCAGAATAATGCCAAAAGCTCCAATCGCCGTCATGATTTTTTGCGTTTCGAACAGCCCCAAGAACGCCAGAAACTCGCTGATAAATCCGGACAAGCCTGGCAATCCCAAAGACGCCATCCCGGCTACAAGCAGTATGCCCGAAATGAATGGCACGGATTTGGCCAAGCCCCCAAGCTCATCAAGCCGGGTGGTGTGTGTCCGCTCGTAAATGCTGCCCACGATCAGGAACATCAGTGCGGAAATCAAACCGTGGGAGATGAGTTGGAAAACCGCGCCCTGCAGGCCGATCGTATTGAACGCCGCAATCCCCAAAAGTACAATTCCCATGTGGCTTATACTGGAATAGGCGAGAACCAATCTGAACTCCCGCTGTACAAAAGCAAGAACCGCCCCGTACAAAATGTTGATGACACCCAACATGGCAAGCACGGTGGCCCACTGCATCGCTTGCTGGGGAAACAGCAGAACGCCAAAGCGGATCAAGCCGTATGCGCCCATTTTCAACAGGATGCCGGAGTGGATCATAACCACGGCGGGCGGCGCTTCGGTGTGCACCTTAAGCATCCAAGTATGGAACGGGAATACAGGCAGCTTAATGCCGAAGGCAACAAGCAGCATGAGGAACAGCGACCATTTCATCGTTTCGCTCAAGAAGAACGGATTGCCTTCCAGATCCCCTTGGTTCACGTACGCATCCGCGTTCTGGAACAAGTTCTCCATAATGACGTTCAAACTGCCGGAGTAATGGATCGATACACCGGTATCGTGAACGGTCTGACTGAAGCCTGCCGTGCTGACCAGGATCAAGAAAGCAATCAGCATAATCGCCGAGCCGATTCCGTTATAAATCAGGAATTTGTTCGCCGCGCGCTCCCGATCCTTGAACCCCCAGATGCCCACCAGAAAGAACATCGGAATCAGCGTCAGCTCAAAGAATACAAAGAACAAAAACAGATCTTGGGACATAAACACGCCCAGCATACCGGTTTCCAGCAATAAGAACAAGATGAAATACGATTTCCACCGTTTCTTAATGTTGACCGAAGCGAGTGCAGCCATGGTGGCTACCAGCGCCGTTAGGAACACCAGTGGGAGCGAAATGCCATCCACCGCCATCGCATAGTTGAACTCGAAGAAGAACGAGGTCAATTGGCTGAGCCCTTGCGTTTCCTTATTCAAGGGCACATGAATCCAGGGGAGCTCTTCTTTAAACTGCATGCCCTCCAGACCCGGATTAAATTGAGAGTACAGCCAACCGGACAGCAGAAGCGGAATGAGTGTAACCACAATCGCTGTCGTCTTGATCCATCCGCCCTGCGTTTTGGGCAGGAACATCAGAATCAGCACACCGATAAGCGGTGAAAAAGCTATGAATGATAGGATCGGAAAGTTATCCGGCATCGAGGAACCTCCTTCCGGCTATGGCCAGCATGATGATGATCAACCCGATCAGCGTAACCAAACCGTAGGACTGTACCTGTCCGTTCTGCATACGGGAACCGAGACGTCCGAGCCCGTTCACTGCATGGCTGGACAAACGAACCGCACCGTCAACCACATAAATGTCGAACAAATGCAACAGTTGACCGAGGCCTTGCAAAGGACGAACGACAACGGCTTGATACAGCTCGTCGATGTAGAACTTCCGGTTCAAAAGAGCGTACAGCCAAGGAGCCCTGGATGAAACCGCATCTGCCGGGATGGTGCGTTTCATGTAAACCAGATATCCAAGACCGATGCCGAGCAGCCCAACCACATTCGACATGAGGATGACGAACACGGAAACATGCTCTTCCGGCCCATGTCCCGTCAACCAGCCGCCGAGCCATGGATTGAACGGTGTAAACACAAACCCGGCCGCCACAGCAAGCACTGCCAACACCCATAAGGGGAACGTCATGGATGCAGGTGATTCATGCACGCCGTGCTGGTCCTGACGAGGCTTGCCCATGAACACCAGGAAGAATAAACGCGACATATAAAATGCGGTGAAAAACGCCGCGATCAGCCCCACCGTAAGCAGACCGTAATGCCCGGTAAGATAGGCTTCCGTGAGAATGGCATCCTTCGACCAGAAGCCGGAGAGCGGGGCGATTCCGCTTAAGGCCAAGGCGCCGATAGCAAATGTCCACGCGGTGACTTTCATTTTGCGGCCGACGCCGCCCATTTCATGAATATTTTGCGTATGGACCGCATGGATGACGCTGCCGGCTCCAAGGAACAGCAAAGCCTTGAAGAACGCATGGGTAAACAAATGGAAAATCCCTGCCGTATAAGCCGCGGCCGTACCGATGCCGAGCGCCATCATCATATAACCGAGCTGGCTTACCGTCGAGTAGGCCAGAATACGCTTGATATCGTTTTGTGCCGTACCGATCGTGGCGGCAAAGATTGCCGTAAAGGCTCCAACGGCTGCAACCACGGTTAACGCCGTTGCCGAAGCCGTAAAAATATCAAATGTCCGCGCCACAAGATAAACACCGGCGGCTACCATCGTAGCGGCATGAATCAAAGCACTGATCGGCGTCGGGCCTTCCATGGCATCCGGAAGCCATGTGTGCAGCGGAAATTGACCGGATTTCCCAATCGCCCCGATGAAGATCAAAATCGCTACCCATGTTGCGATATGATCCGGAATTTGGCCGCTCTCAAAAGCGTTGCTAATGGAAGTGAAATCGAGCGCGTTGTTCGGCATGAACCAAAACAGCAGAAGGATCCCGATAAACAGTCCCACATCGCCGATCCGGGTAACGATAAACGCCTTCTTCGCGGCAGCTCTCGCTTCCGGTTTGAAGTACCAGAAACCGACAAGCAGGAATGAACAGACGCCGACCAGCTCCCAAAAGATGTAGAGCTGCACCAAATTCTCAGAAATGACCAGTCCGAGCATAGAGAAAGTAAACAGCGCTATGTATGCAAAAAACACATTGATCCGTTCGTCGTCATGCATATAGCCTTTGGAGTAAATGTTGACGAGCAGGCTCACCAATGTGACGATCACCAGCATCAGGGCATTCAGGTTGGTCACCTCAAAGCCCATCTTCAGCGACACGTCGCCGAGTTTGACCCACTCCCAATTGTTCCACGTGAAATTTTCTACCTGTCCGCCGATGCGCTCCCAAAAAACGAGAACCGCTAAAACAAACGATGCGAACCCGGCTACAATACTGATATAAGCGCCTGCATCCCGCAAGGAGCGTCCTGCCGCCGTTAAAATCAGAAACGACAGCAAGGGAAACAACGGGATCAGCCAGGCGTATTGCGAGTATGCCGATACCATGAGCTTAAGTCCTCCTCTAAGCGTTCGCTTCGGCCGCGAGGCTGCCGCAAGTACGGCAAACAACTGCGGCACAAGCCATCTTATCGCTTCATCGAATCCATCTCGCCGACATCCGTTGTCCCTTTGTTACGATACCACGCAATAAGAATCGCAATACCGACAGCCACTTCCGCTGCAGCAACCGTGATGTTGAACAGAGAGAATATTTGCCCCGTCAAGCCGGGCTTCACACCGAGCTTTGAAAAAGCAACAAGATTCAAATTGACCGCATTAAGCATCAGTTCCACGGAAAGCAGCACAATGACCGCATTCTGTTTCGACAGCGCGCCATATAGCCCGATACAGAACAAAATCGCCGCTAACGTCAAATAAGGCGTTGCCAAACCGCTTGCTCCCATGCCATCAATCCTCCTCTCTCTTAGCAATAATGATGGCGCCGATGAAAGCGACGGTGAGCAGCACCGACATCAGCTCGAACGGGATCACATGCGATGTAAACAATAGCTTCCCGATCTCCATCGTATTGTCTTGTACGGAAGAAAACTCGCCGATGGGAATCTGCGACTGCTGTATCGCATAAAATATGATGCCGAACAGCCCGGCCGCACCCACCAGAAGCAGCCCATTGTGCCACGGCCGCTTCGGTTCTTCCTCGTCTTCCCTATGCTTGGTCATCATGATGCCAAAGATCATCAGTATCGAAATGGCACCGGCATAAATCAAGATTTGCACCACACCGACAAACTCCGCTTCGAGTACGAAATAAAGTCCCGCGAGGCTGAGGAAGGTCAGCGCCATCGACAACACCATATGCACCACTTTAGTGAAGCTGAGCATGAAGATGGCGCCGCCGATGGCAAACAGTGCGCATATAAAGAACGCAATGTTCTCTCCGCTGGATAAAAAATTCGCTATGTTTCCGAACATTTTACTTCGCCCCGCCTTTCGGAAGCGCCGAATTGTTCTCTTTACGCACGTTAGTGTTATTTTCGTTCAGCCACTCCAAATTTTTGAACAAATCGTCCCGGCTGTAGGTACTCAGCTCGAAGTTGTTCGTCATCACGATCGCTTCTGTCGGGCATACCTCGGTACACAAATCGCACAAGATACAAATTTCAAAATTGATGTCGTACGTATCAATGACCTTTCCCTTTTTCTCAGGGTCCGGGTTCGGCTTGCCTACCAAATTAATACATTCGGTGGGACAAATGCGTGCGCATTGATTGCATACGATACACTTCTCAGGGTCAAAATGCTGGATTCCTCTAAACCGGTCCGGCATTTCCAGCGGAACGTCGGGGTAAGCATAAGTTACTTTTTTGGAGGTCAAACCTTTTAACGTCACGCCGAGCCCTTTTATGATGCCCTTCATCTCGATTCACCCTTTCGTATTCAGCATCCGGCAGCAGGCAGCAATTACATGGCGACGGCCATATAAATGGCCGTTACAAAAATGTTCACTAACGCGAGCGGCAGCAGCACCTTCCAGCCAAGGCCCATCAATTGATCTACACGAACCCGCGGCAGCGTAGCCCGGAGCCAAAACAGCACGAAAACGATAAACGAAAACTTAAGCAGGAACCAAACGATACCCGGGATAAAATCCAAAAACGGGAGCGGAGCTTGCCATCCTCCCAGAAAAAGCGCTGTCGTCAGCCCGGCAATGGCAAATACATATACATATTCGGCAAGCATGAAGAACGCAAACCGAAAGCCGCTGTATTCCACGTGATACCCTGCAACAAGCTCGGATTCCGCCTCAGGCAAGTCGAAAGGCGTCCGGTTGAGCTCGGAGATCGCCGCGACGACAAATACGGCAAACCCTATGATTTGGGGCAGGAAGTTCCACTGCCAGAACCCGCCTGCTTGGCCCTCGACGATCCGGTTCAGATTCATGCTGCCGGTCATCATGACGACGCCTACAATAGAGATGACCAGCGGAATTTCGTAGCTGATCATTTGCGCCGCAGAGCGCATGCCTCCAAGCAGCGCATATTTATTGTTCGATGCCCAGCCTCCCAGCACGATGCCGATGGTGGAAATTCCCGATAAAGCGACATAAAAAAGCACGCCTACATTTATATCCGTACTGATCCATCGTTCGGTAAACGGTATAACCGCAACAACCATAAACGCAGGAATAAACGTGATGACCGGAGCGAGAATAAAGAGTTCGCGCTCGGCTTTTTTAGGAATGGTATCCTCTTTCAGGAGCAGCTTCAGCACGTCGGCTACACTCTGCAGCAAGCCAAGAGGGCCTGTGCGGTTCGGGCCGATCCGCAGCTGCATCCAGCCGATAACCTTCCGTTCAAAATATATCGCATAAGTGACAAACCCCAGGACGACCATTAGGATGACGACGGCCCAAGCGAACATGATCGCTGCATTCGTCCAAGTCAACTGCTGCTGTAATAATTCGGGCATCAGCAGTCCACCTCCCCGACAACGATATCGATGCCTCCAAGAATCGTAATCAAGTTCGTCATGGTTTCGCCAACCAACAGCTTAGGCAAAATTTGCAGATTGACAAACGATGGCCTGCGGAATTTCAACCGGTAAGGCTTATCCTTGCCTTTGGATATAATATGGCACCCGATTTCGCCGCGCGGCGATTCGATAGCGGCATAAATCTCACCTTCTGGAGGACGTATGACCCGCGGCACCTTACCCATAATTTCTCCTTCGGCCGGAAACTGTTCTACGGCCTGCTCCAGAATACGCAAAGATTGACGAACTTCTTCCAACCGCAGCAAGTACCGGTCGTAGCAATCCCCGTTATGGCTCACCGGAACGTCAAATTCAAAACGGTTGTACAAGCTGTAAGGCTGAGCCTTCCTCAGATCCCAGTCAACCCCTGTACAACGCAGGTTTGCTCCGCTCAAACCGTAAGCGATAGCTGTTTCGGCATCATACTTTCCGATACCTTTGATCCTGGCCAGAAAGATTTCATTACCGCTGACCAGCTCATGATATTCATCAAGCTTTCCTCTCATATAGGGAACAAAATCGCGAACCTTCTCGATCCAGCCCTCGGGTGCGTCCCACTTCACACCGCCGACCCGCATGTAATTGTAGGTCAGGCGCGCTCCGCACAACTCGTTGAACAGATTGATAATGATTTCACGGTCGCGAAACGCATACAAAAACGGACTCATGGCTCCAATATCAAGTAAATACGTGCCCCACCACACCATATGGCTGGCAATCCTTTGAAGCTCCATGACGATCAAACGCAAAAATTCGGCGCGTTCCGGAATTTCCAGCTGCATCAGCTGCTCTACGGCATGGACAAGCACATAATTGTTCGTCATCGCCGATACATAGTCCATTCGGTCCGTGTACGGAATGATCTGAGTATACGTCAGGTTCTCAGCCAGCTTCTCCGTACCCCGGTGAAGGTATCCCATGACCGGTATGGCCTCCGTAATGATTTCTCCGTCCAACTTGACGATAATCCGAAATACTCCATGTGTACTCGGGTGCTGCGGTCCTACATTCAATAGCAGCTCTTCCGTTCTAATGGCCAAGCTTCATCACACCTCCGGGTCGAGCGGTTCATAATCTTTGCGAAGCGGATGGCCTACCCAATCGTCAGCCATCATAATTCTGCGCAGGTCGGGATGTCCCGGAAAATCGATGCCGAATAAGTCGTATATTTCTCTTTCATTCCAGTTCGCCGTAGGCCATACCGATGTGACCGAAGGAATGGACGGAGCCTCCCGGTCGGTCTTGATTTTGACGCAATATTCCCGTTTGGTCTCAAGAGAGATCAGATGGTACGCCACTTCCAGGTGCGTTTCCATATCGATACCGGACACATTGCGCAAATAATTCAGCTTGAGCTCCGGATGAGTTTTCAGCTGCTCTGCAACGGCCGGCCATTCGTCACCTTTGATGATAAGATAAGGGATGTGTCCGCCCTTTTCATTAATATACGCTTCCTGCACCAGATCTTCCCCGAACCCTTTCAGGATGGCGACGATCCGGTCCAACTGCGGCTGATTCGGCGACGGCTCCTTCGGTGCTTCGGTCCCCGCCTCTTCCTTCTTCGCGGCACGCGCATTAGCCCGGGCTGCTCTTGCCTCAGCGGCAGCCTTTGCCTTTGCCTCTTTCTCAGCATCGCTGGGAGCAGCTTTCTCCGCCGCCGGAGCGTCTCCCGGCTCCCCCTTAGCGGTCTGAGGCTCCACAGGCTCAGATGCAGCGGCGGATGCTTTCGGTTCCTTCGGCTTCGGCGCATCGGCGGAGGCATAACCGCCTGGAGGTTCTCCGGCGCCCCCCGTTTTTGTGACTTCGGCGCCGTCAACAGCGGCAGGCTCGCCGCTCATCGGTGCGGACGCTTCACCTTCTGCCTTAGGCTTTTGCATGTCAGCTTCAGGGCTGCCCGATTGATCTCGCTTTTGCTCCTCGCTCATCGATTGGTCACCTGCTTACCCGTTTTGGCTTCGTAGCGGATTTTTTCCTGCAGCTTGTTAATTCCGTATATCAAAGCGGCCGGATTCGGCGGACAGCCAGGGATATATACATCCACCGGCACGATCTGATCGACGCCCTTCACTACCGCATACGATTTTACATAAGGGCCGCCCGCCGTAGCACAGGAGCCCATGGCGATCACCCATTTGGGTTCCGGCATTTGGTCATACAAGCGCCGCAGCAGCGGAGCCATTTTCTTCGTTACCGTCCCGGCAACGATCATCACATCGGACTGCCTTGGAGAAGTCCGGAAAATCACCCCGAAACGGTCCAAGTCATAGTGCGATGCACCTGTTCCCATCATCTCTATAGCACAGCAAGCAAGTCCAAATGTCAGCGGCCACAAAGAATTGCTTCGTGCCCAAGCTTTAATCTGCTCCAATGTCGTCATGAATACATTACGTTCGAGTTCCTGCCGTTCCTCCGGTGTAATATTTGCTAAATTGAAGTCCATTGCAGCACCTTCTTCTTCCAGGCGTAAAGCAAGCCAATGATCAACAATCCAACAAAAATACACATTTCCACAAGCGCAAACAAGCCCAATTGCTTGTAGGCAACGGCCCATGGGTACAAGAACACGGTTTCAACATCAAAAATAACAAACATCAACGCAAATAGGTAGTACCGGATATTGAAGCGAATTTGCCCCTCGCCTATAGGAACGTTACCGCTTTCATAAGTCGTATACTTCGCTTCGACAGGCTTATTTGGCCGGAGCAAACGCCCGATACCAAGCGCAGCGATAGGGAGTAACACGCCCAACAAGAGAAAAAACGTTACGACCACATAGTTGTTCATATACATCGTGAACGAACCGCCTCCCTGTATATCTTTTCGTGTCCGGCACGCAACTTGCTGCGAACCGTCTACTACTTTAGTCCTACAAACGATTTGAAAACACAACCTAACATAAGGGTACCTTACGCAGCCCCATTGTTCAAGTTTTCTTATCGCTTGTATAACTACTGTTAATATATGCCTTCCCAATTATAACAAATGCCTTTTGGGGTGTCTAACATTTTCAGACAATTCTAATGTAAAAAAGCGAAGGAAGCATATTCCCTCGCTTTTGTCAATCATTACTATTATTTTTTACCGTATACTTCGATTCTATTCATCGCCCGCTGTAAAGCAAGCTCGGCACGCTTGAAATCGATTTGGTCCTGCTTGGCTGCGGACAAACGCTGCTGCGCGCGTTCTTTGGCCGCCTGCGCCCGCTCGAGATTGATTTGATCCGGCAGCTCGGCGCTTTCCGCCAGAATAACCACTTTATCCTTTCGCACTTCCATAAAACCGCCGTTTACCGCGATGTATTCGTCCTTAGCGCCTTGCTTTTTCACGGTAACCGGCGCAACTTTTAAAGGAGTGACCAGCGGAATGTGATTAGGCAGAATTCCAAGCTCCCCTTCAACACCCTTCACAACGATCATGTTCGCCTCTTCGGCATACACTTTACGCTCCGGGGTTACAATTTCCAACAGGAATGTGCTCACTTGGATTCCCCTCCTAAGAGTTTGCTCTTGAGCAAACCGCATCGTAAGCATTGACTATGTTTGTCCAAGGACAAACGGCTTCGTAAGCTTATGCTGCGTTTTTACAGCGTCTTCGCTTTTTCGATAGCGTCTTCGATCGTTCCCACGTTGTGGAACGCCGGTTCCGGAAGATCGTCATGTTTGCCTTCAAGAATTTCCTTGAAGCTGCGTACGGTTTCTTTTACCGGTACGTAAACGCCAGGAATACCGTTGAACGGTTCGGCAACGTGCAGCGGTTGGGACAGGAACAACTCAATACGGCGTGCACGGTGCACGACCAGCTTATCCTCATCGGACAACTCATCCATGCCCAAGATGGCGATAATATCGAGAAGCTCTTTGTAGCGCTGAAGAATTTTCTTCACGCCTTGAGCCACCTGGTAGTGCTCTTCACCGAGAATTTCCGGCGTCAGAATCCGGGAAGACGAAGCCAATGGGTCAACGGCCGGGAAAATACCTTTGGAGGCGATGCTGCGCTCCAAGTTCGTCGTTGCATCCAAGTGCGCGAACGCCGTTGCCGGAGCAGGGTCCGTATAGTCATCCGCAGGAACATAGATCGCCTGAATGGACGTTACGGAACCTTTCTTTGTCGAAGTAATCCGCTCTTGCAGCTGACCCATCTCCGTAGCCAGCGTCGGCTGATAACCAACCGCAGAAGGCATACGGCCGAGAAGCGCGGATACCTCGGAACCCGCTTGGGTAAAGCGGAAAATATTGTCGATAAATAACAGAACGTCGCGGCCCTCTTCGTCACGGAAATATTCCGCCATCGTCAGACCCGTCAAAGCGACACGAAGACGCGCGCCCGGCGGCTCGTTCATCTGGCCGAACACCATTGCCGTTTTCGAAATAACGCCCGAATCTTTCATCTCATGGTACAAATCGTTACCTTCACGCGTTCTCTCGCCTACACCAGCGAATACGGAAATACCGCCGTGTTCTTGCGCGATGTTATGGATAAGCTCCTGCATGGTAACGGTTTTACCTACGCCTGCGCCTCCGAACAGACCAATCTTACCGCCTTTGGCGTATGGCGCCATCAAGTCGATAACTTTAATACCTGTTTCGAGAATTTCAGCTTGTGTAGACAAGTTCTCAAAAGCCGGTGCGGCTTTATGAATCGGGCTAGTCAGCGTGCGGTCCACGTTCGGATTGTTGTCAATCGGCTCCCCAAGAACGTTAAACACGCGGCCGAGTGTGGCTGCGCCTACCGGAACGGAAATCGCTGCGCCGGTATCGACGGCTTCCATACCGCGAACCAAACCGTCAGTGGTAGACATCGCAATACAACGTACCATGTTGTCGCCAAGATGAACAGCCGCTTCAACCGTCAGGCTGATATCGCGTTCGCTGTCATTTTGCGCTTTTCTTTCAATCTTGATCGCATTCAAAATCTCAGGGAGGTGTCCACGTTCGAACTCAATGTCAACGACCGGCCCTGTTATATTCACAACGCGCCCCTTGTTCATGTTTTCCCTCCTATGTGTTTCCGTATCTTAAACGAAATTGCCTTCGCCGTCCATTCCTTAACTTTGTGCGTTCGCTCCGGCGACGATCTCCGATATTTCCTGGGTAATCGAAGCCTGACGGGCACGGTTGTACTGAAGGGTCAGCGTAGCGATCATCTTCGTCGCATTCTTCGTAGCGTTGTTCATCGCCGTCATCCGGGCTCCGAACTCGCTCGCTTTACCGTCAAGAACCGCGCTGTAAATGAGCGTTTCCGCATATTTCGGCAGGAGTACTTCCAACACACCCTCGGCAGACGGCTCATATTCGTAGTTCGCCACCGAATCGCTGTTGACTTCCTCAAGCGGCAACAGACGCTTCACCTGCGGGATTTGGGTAATGGCATTCTTAAATTCATTGTATACCAGGTACAATTCATCGTAGGCGCCATTCTCAAAATTCGCCACAGCGGAAGCCGCAACCGACTTAATATCCGAGAATTGGGGTGAATCCGGCAGCCCCGTCACTTCCTCGACAATTGGGATGTTGCGTCTCTGGAAGAAATCCCGGCCTTTTCGTCCAATGACGAAAATGGCATACTCGCTTGTAGATTTATGCTTTTCTTTAATGACAGCCATCACTTTACGAAGCACGTTGGCATTGTAACCGCCGGCCAGACCGCGGTCGGAGGTGATGACAAGATAACCGGTCCTCTTGATCTCGCGGGTTTGCAGCATCGGATGCGTCACACCCTTCGTACCTGCGGCAATACTCGCGATCACTTCCTTCATCTTATCAGCGTACGGACGTGCTGACTCGGCAGCCTCCTGAGCACGTCTCAGCTTTGCCGCCGCGACCATCTCCATCGCCCTCGTGATTTGCTTCGTACTTTGTTTTGACTTGATAGAGCGCTTAATTTCGCGCATACCTTTTGCCATCCCTGCTCACCTCTCTCTCGAAGCCCTCCGGAAGGAGCGCCATCTTTGGATAAGCCCATTATCGTTGCTTAAAAAGGAATACCGAGCTTCTCTTGCGAGAAGCTCAGTTACCGTTCATTTATGCGGAAGGAGCGAATCCTTTTTTGAATTGCCCAATGGCTTCCGTCAGAGCCTTCTCATTATCCGATGTCAAATCTTTCGTATCGCGGATATTTTGAAGAATTTCCGGACGGTTGGAGTCCAGGTACGCCAGGAACTCAGCTTCGAAGCGGCGTACATCCTGTACCGGCAGCTCATCGATATGGCCTTTTGTTACCACATAGATGGCAACGACTTGCTTCTCAACCGGCATCGGCTGGTTTACCCCTTGCTTCAGCAGCTCGAGGGTACGAATACCGCGATTCAAACGAGTCTGCGTAGCACGGTCAAGGTCGGACCCGAACTGTGCAAAAGCAGCCAATTCACGGTATTGCGCAAGATCCAGACGGAGGGTACCGGCAACCTTCTTCATCGCTTTGATTTGCGCGGAGCCCCCTACACGGGATACGGAAATACCGACGTTAACCGCCGGACGCTGGCCGGAGTAGAATAGGTCGGACTCAAGGAAGATCTGTCCGTCTGTGATCGAAATAACGTTTGTTGGAATATAAGCCGATACGTCACCTGCTTGGGTCTCAATGAACGGAAGAGCCGTTAACGACCCGCCGCCCAGCTCGTCGCTAAGCTTCGCAGCGCGTTCGAGCAAGCGGGAGTGCAGATAGAAAACGTCACCCGGATAAGCTTCACGGCCCGGTGGACGGCGAAGCAGCAGGGACAGCTCACGGTATGCGGCAGCTTGCTTGGACAAGTCATCATAGATAATGAGCACGTGCTCGCCTTTGTACATAAAGTACTCGCCCATTGCGCAGCCGGCGTAAGGAGCCAACCAAAGCATAGGGGCCGGCTCGGAAGCCGAAGCCGTGACAACGATCGTGTAATCCAGAGCGCCGTTACGGCGGAGCGTTTCCACCACATTAACGACGGTGGATTGCTTTTGACCGATGGCAACATAGATACATTTCACACCGTTGCCCTTTTGGTTAATGATGGTATCGATCGCAATGGATGTTTTACCGGTTTGACGGTCACCGATAATGAGCTCACGCTGTCCGCGGCCGATCGGGATCATTGCGTCAATGGCTTTAATCCCGGTTTGCATCGGCTCATGAACCGATTTACGGTCCATGACGCCAGGTGCCGGAGATTCAACCGGACGGAAGTGCGTTGTGTTGATCGGACCTTTGCCGTCAACCGGTTGACCGAGCGCATTAACGACGCGGCCGAGAAGCTCTTCGCCAACCGGAACCTCCATGATCCGGCCGGTGCGTTTCACCTGATCGCCCTCGCGGATGTCGGTGTAAGGTCCCAAAATAACGATACCTACGTTGCTTTCCTCAAGGTTGAACGCATAGCCCAAAACCCCGTTGGGAAACTCGAGCAGCTCGCCTGCCATAACGTTTTCCAAGCCGTGCACACGGGCAATACCGTCACCGACCTGAATGACCGTACCTACGTCAACGACTTGAATTTCCGAATTATATTTCTCAATCTGTTGTTTGATTAATGTGCTGATTTCTTCAGGTTTGATACTCAACGAACCTCACCCCTATCTACAGTGCTTGAGATTGATTCAATGTTCTTTCCAGACGCTTCAGCTTGCCGGACAGGCTGCCGTCGTACAAACGGTCGCCGATGCGGACTTGAATACCGCCTAGCAAGCTTTTATCTATAACCGATTCCACGCGGATTTGTTTACCGGTCAATTTGCCGAACGTGGCGGCAATATCGTTCAACTCTGCCTCGGACAGCTTCACTGGCGTATATACCGTAGCGTTCGCTTGTCCGAGCGCATCGTTTGCGATCTTTACATAAGCTTTTACAAAGGCTTCCAGCGCCTCTTCGCGTCTTCTCTCAATCAGCAGCTGCAGCGTATTCAATACAGCCTCGGATACGGAGGATTCGAAGATTTGCTTGATCAGCCCAATTTTTACAGCAGCCTCGATGCCCGGGTGTTTAATCAGCTTCGATAAATCCGCATTTTCTTTCAATACCGAAGCGACCGATACAAGCTCTTGCTCTATTTGAGCTACTTGACCTTTTTCCCGTGCGACTTCAAACAAGGCTTTTGCATATCTTTTGGCTGCGATCATGTCCTGGCTCATTGGTTGCCCCCTACTTCTTTCAGGTAGTGCTCAACCAGCTGTTCCTGAGACTTCTCATCGATTTGCTTCTCGATGATTTTGGAAGCGATCATTACGGACATCGCGCTGACTTGGCTGCGGAGAGCCGCAACGGCCAGGTTTTTCTCGGTTTCGATATCGCGAAGCGCTTCTTCTTTAATTCTTGCCGCCTCTTCTTTCGCTTGGCGGATGATATCTTCAGCCTGTTTCCCGCTGGTTACACGGGCCTGCTCGATAATGGCTTTCGCTTCGCTGCGAACTTGCTCAAGAGCGGCCTTCTGTTCGGCGAGGAGCGCATCGGCTTGTTTGCGGTCCTGCTCTGCGCTTTGCAATTGATCAAGAACGAGCTTTCTACGTTGTTCCATCACGCCCATTAACGGTCCGAAAGCATATTTGCTGATCAGCAGCATCAGGATCCCGAACGAAATGATGGCGATGATAAAAGAACTGAATGTGAAATGCATCTATACGTCACTCCCTTCAGAGGGGTAATGGCTGAATCATAATCCGAATGAGTACATTCGGACAAAAGGAAGGCGTGGAGGCTATAGGCTTCCCCGCCCAAGGTTCAAGCATCTTAACCTGCGAATACGAACGTGAAGAGCAATGCAAATACGACCGCGATGATCGGAATCGCCTCGACAAGACCTACACCGATAAACATGACCGTTTGAAGCGTACCTTTAAGCTCTGGTTGACGAGCGATACCGTCAACTGTTTTGCTGACGATCAAACCGTTACCGATACCTGCGCCAAGCGCACCCAAACCGATTGCAATAGCAGCTGCAAGAAATTCCATTGTAAAATATCCTCCTTAAAATTGTTCAATTTTGGTTTTGTTATGTTTAATAAAGCGGATAAGGATCTGAATGCCAGCATAAATACCCGTCCGCATATTACTCTTTGTGTTCAATGGCTTGAGACAAGTAAACCATGGTCAGCGTCGTAAAGACGAACGCCTGAATGGCGCCTACGAACACACTGAAGCCCTGCCAGATGATCAGCGGGAGTATCCCTCCGATACCAGCCATGAGAATAACGGCGATTAAGACTTCACCGGCGTAGATGTTACCAAATAGACGCATGCCGAGCGTCAAGAGTTTGGAGATCTCCTTGACGATATTCAACGGAAACATCACCGCGAACGGTTCGACATAGTGGTGCAAGTAGTGCTTGGTGTTACGTGTAAGTCCCAGATAATGAGTCATGACAATGACCATGAGGGCCAGTCCCATCGTAACAGACAAGTCAGCTGTCGGTGATTTCCACCAACCGATCCCGATGTGTTTGCCGGCTTGATGCGCCGCATCGATCTCCGCTTGCGTTATGCCGAGCCATGGAATCGGCTGCGTTACTTCGGTCACGATGACAAGCGGCAGGCCAAGCATATTGCCGACAAAGATGAACATGATCAGTGTAATCCCAAGCATAATGAAAGCTTTACCCTTCTTCATGTCCATAGTGCCTGCAATGATATTGTGAACAAACTCGACTAACCACTCCAAGAAATTTTGCATTTTGCCGGGATTGTGTACGGAAAGATTGCGGGTTCCGGCAATCGCAATGAGCAGTACGATCAAACATGTAACTGCTATGGTAATGATGGTGGAAAGGTCCCAATCGATTCCTAACCAATTCACTATCGGTAACTCATGCATTCTACTAGTTTCACCCCTTTCCAAGGCATGATGGAATAATTATTTTTTAATTGAAATAATACCCAATAGGAGTGTTGCCAACTGTACAAAAATTAATCCTATGATGGTAGTCCATACAGCAATATGTTCCGGTACTTCGTAAGCCCCCCACACGGCAAGCAAGGAAATCGCGGCTCTTGTGCCGAAGCCGATACCGCCTCTGCGCCTTCTTCCTTCAAGCACCGAATCCGTGAGCTGCCTGATTTTCCACGCCAGATAATGGGCATTGACAAGACTGACGATTGTTCCCAGAATCAATCCGGCAAAGTGCGGGCGATATCCAGGCAACAGCGCCCAAGCCATGAAACAGAAAGACAAAAAAAATATGATAATACGCTGAACCGTTTTCAGGCGGGTCGAAAGTTCATTCATTGCCGTCCCCCCGCATGTAGCTTCGGATGATCAGAAAAGCGCCGGCGGCTCCCGCAAAGAAACCCGCCAACATTCCACCCACAATCCAGAACGGTTCCCCGCCCTGACGTTCGCTCATCCAATTGCCCAGCCAATAACCGGCCAACATGCAAACGCCCAAATCAATGCCAATGCTGCCCAATAGAGCAACGGCTCGCCACGGATTATCATTGGAATTTTGTCGTTTCATAAGCCTTCCTTATCAATCCTAGTTTATTTTAGCGGAGTAAAGTCACATTTGTCAATTACGAAGTCTGGTAACCCTTCTGTGATAAAAACGCAAAAAACCTTGATATATCAACCTTTTTTTGCATTCCAAACCAAACAGTAGAGATGTATGGTGTAACGTTTGTCATCAGATTGTCACGGTTGGAACGGCTCGGGTCTATCCGACCTATGGTTGAAATGGAAAAGGATAGCTTGCACGATCCGTTCGGACGCCTTGCCGTCGCCGTAAGGATTGGCCGACCGGCTCATTCTTTCGTACATAGCCGTGTCGCTCAGCAGTGCTTTAGCCCGCTCATATACCCTCTGTTCGTCGGTGCCGACCAGCTCCAACGTTCCCGCGTCGATTCCTTCCGGCCGCTCGGTCGTCTCCCTCAGCACCAGCACCGGTACGCCGAATGACGGCGCTTCTTCCTGAAGCCCTCCGGAGTCGGTCAGAATGAGATGCGCATGGGGATAAAAATTGTGGAACTCAAACACATCGAGCGGATCGATAAGTTTGATCCGGTCATGGCCGCTAAGCAGTTCATAAGCCGGTTCCTTTACAGCCGGGCTCGGATGCACCGGATATACGATCGCGATATCTTCGAATTCATCGGCCAGACGGCGTACCGCACGGAAAATTTGGCGGTGCGGCTCCCCCTGCGACTCCCGGCGATGTGCGGTCATCAATACCAGGCGTTTGCCTTGTGCCCATTCAAGCACCGGGTGGGAGAACGACGGACGAACCGTGTATTGAAACACGTCGGTCACGGTATTCCCCGTAACGAAGATGGAATCTTCCCGCTTGTTTTCTTTGCGCAGGTTTCCTGCAGACCAGTTCGTCGGAGCAAAGTGGAGATCGGACAGAACTCCGGTCAGCTGGCGGTTCATTTCCTCAGGATAAGGAGACAGCTTGTTCCACGTCCGAAGACCCGCTTCCACATGACCCACTTGGATTTGCTGCATAAACGCGGCGTAGCTCGCCAGAAATGTCGTTAACGTGTCCCCGTGAACAAGAATCAGATCCGGTTTTTCTTCTCTGAATACCGGATCCAGTCCTTGAAGTACACGGATCGATATTTCATTCAAGGTCTGACGTTCTTTCATGACGTCCAAATCGTAGTCCGGCTTGATGGAGAATATATCCAGTACCTGATCGAGCATTTGGCGATGCTGTGCCGTAACGCAAACAAGCGACTCGATTTGCCCGGGATACTTTTCCAGCTCCTTCACCAACGGAGCCATTTTGATGGCTTCCGGTCTGGTGCCGAAGATGGTGATTACTTTCGTTTTTTTCATCGCTCTCGGCTTCCCTTCCCTCTTCCGAATTCAGCAGCTTACTTTGTTCCGAACAGCCGATCGCCCGCATCGCCGAGCCCCGGCACTATGTATCCGTGGTCGTTCAAATGGTCGTCGATAGCCGCTACATAAAGATCAACGTCAGGATGCGCCTTTTGCACAGCCTGCACACCTTCCGGCGCAGCAATCAGGCACATCAGCTTAATCTGCGTGCAGCCCCTTTTCTTCAGCGCTTCGATCGCCGCATTAGCCGAACCGCCCGTGGCGAGCATCGGATCAATTACGATCAGCTCCCGTTCCTGCACATCCGTCGGAAGCTTGGCATAGTATTCCACCGGCTCCAGCGTATCCGGGTCCCGGTACAACCCGATATGCCCCACTTTGGCGGCAGGGACCAGCTTCAGAATCCCGTCTACCATACCGAGGCCGGCGCGCAGAATCGGAATAAGACCCAGCATACGGCCGGAGATCACTCTGCACTCGGCGGTCGTAACAGGTGTGCGCACCTGCACCTTTTCGAGCGGAATGTCTCTTGTTATTTCGTAAGCCATCAATGTGGCCACTTCATCCACCAGCTCGCGGAAATCTTTCGTGGTGGTATTCTCATCCCGAATGTAGGTCAGCTTATGCTGAATCAACGGATGGTCGCAAACAAACACTTTACCCATGCAAGGTCCTCCTATAACGCTATAAAGCCCAAAATCTTGTCTATTATACCACAACTACCGATACTTATCCCAATCGGGAAAAAAACGCCAACCAACGCAAATGAATCCAAATCAACGTTACGCATTCTACAGACCGCGTTCCCTGGCTGAGGAGCGGTCTATTGCTATTTGGACACGCCAAGCCTGCCAAGATCATAAAAGAAAGCGTCTGGAAAATTCCATGGACGCCAAAAAAAATGATAGTTTATTTCACTTCACTGGCTATCAGCCGTTCATCCCTTGTCTTATAAACCGAATGTACTGCCCCATTTATTATAGCACAATGTCACCCGTTCTTCTTCTGCAATGATCCACGTGAAACATAAATATGCCGGCTCCTCATATAAAGAGCCGGCCTTTGTTGGTTTTAGCGATCATTAATACTGAAGTCCGGGATACAGCGGGAATTGTGCCGTCAAATCTTTCACCATACCGCGCACCTTCTCATGCACAGCCTGATCGGACGGATTCTTAAGCGTAAGCGAAATAATCTTGGCGATGGTTTTCATAGCTTCCTGATTCATACCTCGGGCTGTGGCCGCAGGAGTACCGATCCGGATACCGCTGGTCACGAACGGGCTGGTCGGATCGAACGGAATGGCGTTCTTGTTTACCGTCACGCCCACTTCATCGAGCAGATGCTCCGCTTCTTTACCCGTCAGGTTCAAGCTGCGAAGATCGATCAGCATCAGGTGGTTGTCCGTTCCCCCGGAAACAAGGTTGATTCCTTCCGCCATCAAACCATCTGCCAATGTTTTCGCATTGTTTACAACATTCTGAGCGTATGATTTGAACTCCGGCTGCAGCGCCTCTCCCAAGGCCACCGCTTTGGCCGCGATGATATGCATCAGCGGACCGCCTTGCGAGCCTGGGAACACCGCTTTGTCAATCGCGGCAGCCCATGGTTTGCGGCACAGGATCATACCGCCTCGAGGCCCGCGAAGCGTCTTATGCGTTGTCGTTGTTACAAAATGAGCGTGCGGCACCGGATTTGGATGCAGGCCTGCAGCCACAAGACCGGCAATATGAGCCATGTCCACCATAAACAGCGCGCCGACGTCATTTGCAATTTGCGCCAAGGCTTCGAAGTCGATGATGCGCGGGTATGCGCTGGCACCGGCTACAATCAAGCGCGGCTTGTGCTTGAACGCCGCTTTGCGGACTTCGTCATAATCGATGCGGGAATCTTTCTCACTTACGCCATAGGCTGCGAAGTTATACAAAATTCCGGATGCATTGACCGGACTGCCGTGCGTCAGATGACCGCCGTGCGCCAGGTTCATCCCCAGGATCGTCTCCCCCGGTTGTACCGCAGCAAGGTAAACGGCCATGTTCGCCTGGGCGCCGGAGTGCGGCTGAACGTTCGCATGCTCAGCGCCAAACAATTCTTTCGCGCGGTCGCGTGCGATATCCTCGACGATGTCGACGTATTCGCAGCCGCCATAGTAACGCTTATTCGGGTAACCTTCCGCATATTTGTTGGTCAACACGGTACCCATCGCCTCAAGCACCGCTTGGCTGACGAAATTTTCGGACGCGATCAGCTCGATTTTGTCGCGTTGACGACCGAGCTCAAGATTCATTGCTTCCACGATTTTCGGGTCTTGTTTGCGAAGAAATTCCATGTAAGTTATCCTCCTTGAATATTACGAGATCTATTTTGAATACGAATAGGCGAGTCCATCTCAATCACAAGTTCTGTCGGACGCCTGTGTATCGATCGTATAGACTGCCCGAGCACCCCCGATCAGCTTCGGCCGGGTATAAGCCATCTGCACGTGCGCCCCGCCGATCTGCCGGATCGACGGCCGCAGCGGCACCGCTACACGCTTCAAATGCATACCGATGAGCGTTCCCCCGATATCCAGTCCCGCATGCGCCTGAACGGTCTCCACAACAACAGCCTCCTTCAGATGCCTGAAGGCATAGGAAGCCATTGAGCCCCCGGCTTTGGGCACCGGTATGACACTCACTTGTTCCAGTCCATACCGCAGCATCGTTTCCTTTTCCACAACGAGCGCCCGGTTCAAATGTTCACAGCACTGGTAAACGGGAAAAAAGCCGATCTTCTCCCGCACCGCTTCTACTCCGGCATAAATTTCCCGGGCCGCTTCTTCGCTTCCCGCTGTGCCGATATGTTTACCGAGCACCTCGCTGGTGCTTGTCCCTATGACCAGAAGCTGTCCCGCTTCTACCCCGCCTGCCTTGACCAGCTCACGGACGATGATTTCTACTTGAGAACGTATCGTAGTCAGGTTTATGTTCATGACTGCTTTACCTCGAATTAAGGATGCAGCGCATATTTGTCTTCCAACGCTTTCACTTTGGCAACGCGGTTTTTGTGCCGCTCCCCGTTTGAAAATTCGGTCTCCAGCCAAATTTTGACGATTTCCTGAGCTACACCGGGTCCGATGACGCGCTCGCCCATCGCCAGCACATTGGAATCGTTATGCTCGCGGGTCGCCTTGGCCGAGAACAAATCGTGTACCAGCGCACAGCGGATGCCCGGCACTTTATTGGCCGCAATCGTCATCCCGATCCCCGTTCCGCAAATCAGGATTCCCCTGTCCGCTTCCCCGGCAACGATTTTCTCGCACACGGCGAGCGCATAGTCCGAGTAATCCACGGAATCGGAGCAGTCACAGCCGCAATTCAGCACTTGATGCCCCATCGACTCAAGAAACGGAATTAATTCATCCTTTAACCGATATCCCGCATGATCCGCACCCATTGCTATTTTCATCACGTTTGCCTCCTCACTTAGTCATTTCATTATAACCTAAACAAGCGGTAAACACGAAAAAAGAGCATGACACATGCGCTCTCCGCGCATCGTGTTGCTCTTTCGCCCAGGCGACCGGCCGTATGTCCCGATGCTCCACTGTGGTTTATTCCACTCGTCGCCAGTTACACCGGGCACTGATGATTGATAAGTTTATCATATCCCATTAAGCGTTTGCTGTAAAGCCCAACTTCCCGTATCGGGACCCTCCGTCGGCTCCTGATGTTAACGGTCTTTTTTCAGCTTCGCCGCCAGCTTGATCAAGCACTCCTCGATCTCCCAGGCGCATTTTTCATACTCCCTGTAGGATCCTCCGAACGGATCTGCGATGTCCGGCAGCGGCAATTCTTTTTGCAGGGTGAGTACACGCTCTCTCTCTTCCTCAGTAATTTGCCCGGACAGCGCTTGTTTCAGCTCCAGCTCGGTAATCAGACTTTCCATCTCCGATATTTTATCCGCTAACTGCGGGTCATCCTGCACATATTCCTTCAGTGTATACACCTTGTCCACAGCCTCGGGATACAGTTGAATCGTATGCCTCTTATGACTGGAAGTCATCGTCAGCACCAAATCCGCCCAATCGATCAGGATCTGTGACAGAAATGTTGAGGCCGACGGTCCGACACAGCCTTTATTCTTCAACACGGAAGCCGCGTGGTCAGATAACTGCGTTCCCTCGTACGCCGCTACGCCGGCCGAACGCACCTCAATGTCCGTTAGTCCTTCTTCAGAAAGAATTTTACGCATTATTCCTTCCGCCATCGGACTGCGGCAAGTATTGCCCGTACAAACGAACAAGATTCGGTTCATCGCGTTCTCCCCGCCTTTCCGTAGTTCATATTTTGGTTTCTCATAATCATATTGTACCCCAAAAGCAAGCAAATATGGAACTTCACCTTTAAAGCAAAAACTTGATGCCGAAAGCCAGCAGGATCACTCCCCCGAGCGCTTCGCCATATTCTCCGATCCATTGTCCGACTCGCCGTCCAAGCAGCAGACCGATGACCGACATCAAGCCTCCCGCCACGCCAAACATCAGCACCGTAAGCAGGACATCGCCTGCAAACATCCCCAGTGAAACGCCCACAGAGAAAGAATCGATGCTTACACTCAGAGAGAACAGCGTCAAGCCCAAAAAGGAACGATAATCGTAAGACTTGGACTCCTCTGTCCGCAGAGAACTATATACCATATGCAATCCCAGCAGAAGTAGAAGAATACCGCCGCACATCGTAGCCACTTTACCGAGCAGCATGCTGATATATCCGCCCATCCACATGCCGGCCAACGGCATAATCATATGAAATAAGGCGGTGGTTACGCTAATTTTTAAAATATCGAGCTTACGGATACCCTTCATTCCGATCCCCAGCCCCAGTGACAGCGCATCCAGACCGAGGGCAACCGCCATGAGTCCGATGGATATGATTTGGGCCCACACCAGCGGTGACGCCAAGTCCATTTCTACCCTACCCCCTGTCCTATTCTAAATCAACATATGCGGACAAGGGCAGAAAGATGACTTGAGGCGGATGTGCTGCTGCAGGGATGGACAGGGAAAGCTCGCTAGAGCGTCACGATTCGCCCGCCGGCGGCTTTGCGCAGGCGGTTCATGATCGCGGCCCCGATCCCCTCTTCGGGGCACGCTTGGGCTGTGATGAAGCCGACACCGGCTTCATCGAATTCGCGGAGCGCGGCGTAGAGTCCTTGGGCGACCGTTTCGAGGTCGTCCAGACGGCCGCACGCGACGACGCAGTCCGCGCGGAACGCACCGGCGTACTCGCCGTAGGTGAGGACGCCGGTGCGCTCGCCGCGCGCGCGGGCCTCATTGAGCTCGCGCTGCATGCGAGCGAGAATCTGTTCGGGCGCCGTGCCCTGGCGGCCTTGAACAAGCAGCAGCGCGCCGCGGGGCGCATAATGGGCATATTTCATGCCCGGGGCGCGCGGAGCGGACGGCTCCTGGTGCTCGGGGCTTGCCTCGAGCACTGGGATATGAGGCGGCAGCGCCTGGCGCAGCTGCTCAAGCGTAACCCCCCCGGGCCGCAGGATGTGAAGCGCGCCTCCGGCGTACTCCACAACCGTCGACTCGACGCCGACGCCGGTCTCCCCGCCGTCAACGATACCGCCAATGCGTCCCTCCAAATCTTCCAGCACGTGCGCTGCCTGCGTCGGGCTCGGGCGTCCCGATCGGTTCGCGCTGGGCGCCGCGACCGGGCATCCCGCCGCGGCGATCAGTTGCAGCGCAACAGGGTGGTCCGGCATGCGCAGCCCGACCGTGGACAACCCTGCGGTCACAAGCGGGGATAATACCCCGGGACGAACGGGCAACACAACGGTCAGCGGCCCCGGCCAAAACGCATCCAGCAAACGCGAAACGGCCTCATCCGGCGGAGCCGCCAGCTCCTCCAGTTGAGACCTGTCTGCAATATGCACAATCAGAGGGTTATCCGACGGCCGGCCTTTGGCCGAGAAGATGCCGGCCACCGCTTCTGAACTGCAGGCATCGGCCCCAAGACCATACACCGTCTCCGTCGGAAACGCCACTGTCCGTCCTTGCCGGAGAAGCTGCGCAGCCTCCTGCAGCTTCTCCGGATCGGGATGCTGCCCGTCTACCTCCCATACCATCGTCTCTATCGTCATCGGGATTACCTCTTCCTTTCCCTGCATCCAATGGCTTCATATGGCTAAAGCGCTCAAACGAACCAGGAACCGATTTTTTTGAGCATATCCCAAAGGAAAAACCGAACCTCCGGCTGGGCGGCCGCAGCAGCATTCTTTTCGGATTCGGCGTTTTCCTTGGATGTCTTTATTTCCTTAGCCTGTGTTTTGTCTTTCGGTACGTTGTCCCGGTCTTCCTTGGCCGCCCCGGTTTCTTTATCCTCTTTACTTGCCTCCCCGGCCGGCTCGGATTCCTTCGGCTCAGCAGCATACGCTGTGTTCCTTTTGACCACCATCTCCGAATCAACAAAACAGAGCGGCGGAAACAGCACGCACCACCAATTTTGTCCTTCCGCCGCCCCGATGGAAACGCGCAGCGCCTCATAATCACCGGCAGGATACACTTGATTCCCGTACATTTTCGTCGGAAACGGAACGACGCCCAGTTCTACATTATAGCTATAGTCAAAACCGTTCTTCCGCAGCGTCTCACCCACCAGCTCGTTCAACTCCGGCAAATGCTCCCGGACCACTTCGCGGGCTTCTTGGATGCCTTGCGGAGCCGTAACCCAACCGTTCATTTGTTCCACAATGGCGTCGCGCACCTCGCGCTTGAGCCATTGATCAAGGGCCGCATCGGAATGAGCCAGGATGCGCAGACGAATCGATTCCTGCGGTATGACGGCGCTTTGCACTTCCCCGCTCCCGGCGGGCGATGCAAACAAGACGGCATTCGATCGCTGGGATTCCCAGCAAGCAAGCAGCACCATAAAAGCAAAAGCCAAATACGCATACCGTTTCCACGCAAACCGTTTGACCATTCCGGACAGCCCCTCTCCAATCTCGAACTCTAGCTCTTCTAGTTGCTAGTATGTCCGGATTAAGAGAGTTTAAACGCAGGCGGATCAAAACAACGAATGCTGCCTTCTCCGTAAAGCGATCACGTGCCGGTCAATGCCGGCCAAATCGGGAATGGTTCGAATCTCGTCCCAATCCGCCGCGCGTTCCAGCAGCTGCCTGACCTCTTGAGCTTGCCCCATCCCGACCTCAAAGCCGACCAAAGCCGGCATTGCAGGCAGCTCGGCAAGCTGCGCCGTCAACCGGCGGTACGGCACCAGCCCGTCCGCGCCGCCATACAGTGCCGTCCGCGGCTCGAACAGCCTCACCTCCGGCTGAAGCCCCTCCTCATCCGCCTCCGGAATGTACGGCGGATTCGATATGACCAGATCGAGCCGCTCGCCGCGCTCGATCCACGGAGCCAGCAGGTCTCCTTCGAAGAAGGCGATTCGCTCGGCTACCCCGTGGCGCACCGCATTGGCTTTGGCCACCTCCAGCGCGTCCGGCGAGATGTCCGAGGCCATCACCCGCCACCGCGGGCACTGTACGGCAAGGCTCACCGCGATGGCCCCGCTGCCGGTGCCGATGTCCGCCACTGCCGGGCTCTCGCCATCTTTCCACAATTGCCGTCCGAGCAGCACGGCCTGCTCAACCAGCAGCTCCGTCTCCGGCCTCGGGATGAGCACCGCCGGCGTTACCGTATAGGAAAGCCCGTAGAACTCCTGCTCTCCTATGATATACTGCACCGGTTCACCACTCGCCTTGCGGGCAAGCAGCCGCTTCCAGTCCGCCTCCCGCTCCGGCGGGAAGGGCTCGGGCCAGCGGAGGAGCAGTCCGCTGCGGCTCTCGCCCAGCAGATACTCGAGCAGCCGTCCGGCATTCGCCTCCGGCTCCCGCACACCGCTGCGCCGCAAAAAAGAAGAAGCCTCTGCATAGGCTTCACGTATCGTCATCGGCCGATCTTCACGCACCGGCGTATTCTCCTTTTTCGATCTGCTCGGTTTGCGAAGCAATGGTCAGCGCGGAGATGATTTCATCCATCTCGCCATTGAGCACGGCGTCAAGGCGATGCAGCGTCAGGCCGATCCGATGGTCCGTCACCCGGCTTTGCGGGAAGTTATAGGTACGGATCCGCTCCGAACGGTCTCCCGTCCCGATCTTGCTCTTGCGCTCGGCGCCATACTTCTCCATCTCTTCCTGCTGCATTTTATCGTAGATCCGGGCCCGCAGCACCTGCAGCGCCTTCTCTTTGTTCGAGTTTTGCGATTTGCCGTCCTGGCAGGTGGCTACGATTCCGGTCGGGATGTGTGTTACGCGTACCGCCGACTTTGTCGTATTGACCGATTGCCCGCCCGCTCCACTGGAACAGAACGTATCGACACGGATATCCGAATCCAGGATTTCGATATCGAATTCTTCCATCTCCGGCATCACGGATACCGTCGAAGTGGACGTATGAATACGTCCCCCCGATTCGGTCGCCGGGATACGCTGTACGCGATGTGCGCCGCTCTCAAACTTCAGCTTGCTGTAGGCCCCTTTGCCGCTCACCAAAAAAATAATCTCTTTAAATCCGCCGAGATCATTCATATTCACATCCAGCACTTCCGTCCGCCAGCCCTGTGAATCGGCATACTTCGTATACATCCGGTACAGGTCGGCGGCAAACAATGCCGCTTCGTCCCCGCCAGCGGCACCGCGGATTTCCACAATCACGTTCTTATCGTCATTCGGATCCTTCGGCATCATCAGCACCTTGATGCGCTCTTCCAGCTTGGCTTTACGCTCTGACAGTTCTTCAAGCTCCAGCTTCACCAATTCCTTCATTTCGTCGTCCAGCTTTTCATTCTGCATGACCCGCGCCGCTTCGTACTGCTCCGACACGCTCTTGTATTCCATATACGCGTCGTAGGCCTCCTGAAGATCGGATTGCTCCTTGGAATATTCCCGCAGCTTTTTGGAATCACTCGTCACGTTCGGGTCACAGAGCAGTTCGCTTAATTTCTCATATCGGTCAGCCAATGCTTGCAACCGATCCAGCATCTGATTTCACCCTTTCTTTTTTGAGTATATGCATCAAGCCAAAATTCCTTATACATTGAAACGGAAATGCATGACGTCTCCGTCTTTGACGACATATTCCTTGCCCTCGAGGCGCAGCAGCCCTTTTTCCTTGGCTCCGTTCATTGAACCCGATGCGATCAGATCGTCGTACCCAACGACCTCCGCCCGAATAAAGCCGCGCTCAAAATCGGTGTGGATGACTCCGGCCGCTTGAGGCGCCTTCGTACCCTTGCGGATCGTCCAAGCGCGGACCTCCTGCACTCCCGCCGTAAAATACGTATACAGCCCAAGCAAGCGGTACGCCGCTTGAATCAACCGGTTCAAGCCGGAATCCTGAAGCCCCAGCTCCTCGAGAAACATCTGCTTGTCCTCGCCTTCGAGCTCGGCGATTTCCGATTCCACCTTTGCGCTGATCGGCACCACTTCTGCGCCTTCCTTAGCAGCATACTCACGTACCTTTTGGACGTAAGGGTTGTCTTCCGCGTTGGCCACCTCCGCCTCGCTGACATTTGCCGCATACAGCACCGGCTTCATCGTAAGCAAGTGCAAGTCGCGAATCAGCAGCTTTTCCTCGTCGCTAAGCTCCACACTGCGGGCCGGCTTATCGTTATACAGCGCTTCTTTCACCCGTTCGAGGCATTCGACCTCCTGCGCGTATTTTTTGTCCCCGCTCTTCATATTTTTACGCGACCGCTCAATTCGTTTATCTACCGAGTCCACATCCGCTAGAATCAGCTCGAGATTAATGGTCTCGATATCGCTGATCGGATCCACAACTCCTGATACATGGGTAATATTCTCGTCCTGGAAGCAGCGAACCACGTGTACGATTGCATCCACCTCGCGGATATGAGCCAGAAACTTATTGCCAAGCCCCTCGCCTTTGCTTGCGCCTTTCACAAGGCCCGCAATATCGACGAATTCAAATGCTGTCGGCACAATACGGTTCGGGTTCACGATCTCGGCCAGCCGGTGCAAACGCTCATCCGGAACCTCTACTACACCAACGTTAGGATCTATGGTACAAAAAGGGTAGTTCGCCGACTCCGCCCCGGCTTGCGTAATTGCATTAAACAACGTTGACTTGCCGACGTTCGGCAGTCCGACGATCCCTGCTTTCAATGCCATGTCAAGGACAACTCCTTAAAAGTTCAACTAGTAAATTCCTAACATAAGATTATACTACAAATACAGCCCCCATGTCATCTGACCGGTTGAGGAAAATCCTGCTCCGCCTGAAAACAAAAAACCGGCCCGCTTCCCGCCAGACCGGTTTGGATCCTTCCTTTATTGTGCCGGCTGCCCCGAAATCCTGCGCAGCTCATTGGCCAGACGATGAAACTCCGCTTGAGCCGATGCATCATTTACAGCAAAGTAGGATGCCGACAAAAAGCGGATCATCTTGTTTGCATCCTCCGCAGAGATGAGTATCTGCTGCTCCGGTATGACGCTTGCCCGGTACTCTTCTTCTACATCCCTCACGAAATCGGAAAACGTTTTGCCGAGCTGCCGAAGCGGCTGCTGCGGGTCGCTGCGGCGCGCCGGATCCAGCATATAATGGCCTGCAATGTCGGTAGACGGGTTTAGACCGTAACGGTAGCAGGCATAGGCCATCACCCACACATAACGCTTGTACGATTCCGTCAGACGGATACGCCCTCCGTGGCACAGCTCCACCGCCCCCGCCGCATCGTTCGCATCAGCTCCATATCTGGCATTGTCCGTTGTAACATTATAAACGACATGATATGCTTTCTCCGCAGGCCCGGTCAAAAAGGGAATGCACTCCAGGATTTCGTTATCATCAACAAAAATATGTGCCGAGGATGACATATCGTTGCTCGTTCGTTGAAAATACGAGACGTTAGCTGCGGCCGTCGACCCCGGATTGCCCGTGTCATGCGCAACCATAAAACGGCACCGAGCAAGCGGCAGCATCGGCCGCCGCTTGCTTGGGCCAGGCAAATAGCGCGGAATAATCTCATACTTCATTTGAAACGGCACGTTTGCTCACCACCTTTAAGCATGATTGCTTGAATCAACTTATGCTAAAAGGCGCGCTTGATCCGCGGCACTTGCCCGAGTTATTTGAAATTACGATTCTGCATCTCTTCTTTTTTCAGCGTATAGTGTGATTCTACTTGCATTTTTAATATAAATGCCCGCAGGGAATTCGCTTTGTCCGGTGTCAGATCCACGTATCTCGCCCCGTAATAATAGCCTTCAGGGGTCGTTTCCGATCTTATGATTTCCGCAGCACATTGCAAGGTAAAGCCTAAATCGAGAGCCACGTTAACCGTCGAATTCGTGTCCAGACCGATGTTTTCCAGCACCGTAAAGCCTAATCCGCTGATACTTAAATTATGAACCGTGAGATCAACTTTATTTTGCAGCAGCCGTTCGACCCCCTTCGTTTCCTTGATGGAAACGATCACTCCGCTTTGATTTACCTTCACCCGGGGATGCTCGCGTTTTTCCGCGAAACGACTCTGATTACTGGGAGGATTGATGACCATGAGCGCACCATGATCCTTGGCGACAACCGTAGACTCAAACACATATACACCACCCGGAGAATAAACCGTCAGCTTGACCTTATCCCCGAGTTCGAATGCCTTATATTCCGAGATTTCGATCTCGATAATATCTCCTTCCGCATAAGTAAGGATACCCGTGGAGACAAAATCCTTTTTCTCTACCATAATCCGGCTTTGCAGCAAAATACCGTTTTGGCTTCTATTCTTGATCCTTTCTACCTCGAACGATTTGCCTTGCGAAGGCGAACTCATTGAAAGCAAACCACCTTTCACACCAAATGAAACCCGCTTATTTTTTAGCGGATCGTGACTACCACGCTGAAAACTAAGACCTTATAACTATATTCCAACTCGAATATTAGGTAAATTTACCCATTTCATATGTTACTTCATTATATCGCTTGCTTGAAAGCCGTTCAACTGATTTTTCATCTTTATCTCTTCTCACTGCTCACTCAATATCGATTATTCACATATTCGATATCCTGTGAATAACTGGATTGCCGGGAAATGAACTTGCTCTGAAGGCACGATTTTTCTACAATGGAATAGACAAACCAAATGACTTATCCACAATGTTATCCACAGTGTGTTAACAACGAATGTTTGTTCGAACTTGTGGTCACAAAGCTAAATGAGGTGTACGTATTGTCTTTATGGGAGGAACATCTGCCTTATATGAGAGCCGCCATCGATGAAGCCCGCAAAGCGGAGTCGATTTTAGAGGTCCCCATCGGCGCAGTCATCGTACGCGGTAATGAAATTATCGGCCGCGGCCACAATGTCCGCGAAACGACACGGGATCCGCTCGCCCATGCCGAATTGATCGCGATCAAACAGGCCAGCCGGCATTTGGATGCCTGGCGTCTATTGGATTGCAGACTTTATGTTACGCTCGAGCCATGTCCTATGTGTGCCGGTGCCATCGTACAATCCCGCATCCCTCAGGTTATTTATGGCACTCCCGATCCGAAAGCCGGATGTGCCGGAACACTGATGAACCTGCTTCAAGAAGATCGGTTTAATCATCGTGTGGACGTTATCAGCGGTGTGCTTCAAGAAGAGTGCGCGGTCATGCTGACCCAATTCTTTCGCAAATTACGGGGAAAGGCGTAGTGTGAAAACCGCTTGAATATGAAATCGCTTATGCCGGACGCGGCCGAATACGATTCACGCAGAACATTCTCAGCGCTGTGTACCGGCAGAGCATACGACTCTCTTTACTTTTTTTCTTGCCCATGATAAAATAATAAAGCCTTTAAGTGCTTTGCAAAAACATCGAGACGTGGCTCAGCTTGGTAGAGCGCTTGGTTCGGGACCAAGAGGTCGCAGGTTCAAATCCTGTCGTCTCGATTTTCTCTTTTAAGAAGAAAAAGCCTTGATTTTCAAGGCTTTTTTTGATGATAAGCAAAACAGGCTGATGCAGGTTAACCCAACCGGCATCAGCTTGTTCCAGGTATATTTGACTTCATAACCCTGCGGGAAGATCCTGCAGGGATTTTTTGCTGTTGTCACATCTTCACCGGCTGGTGGTTATCCCTGTTCCCGCAGTTCTGCCGGTATATCCTGAGGCAGCACCACTGTTACATTCATGTAAGGATAGTAAGAGTCAAAGCCTTGACGAATCGGCGGCTGCTTAACCTGAACATACATCGTATCCCCGATGGTACGAACGGTATACACGTTCTTTTCGGAAACCTCCGGGAATTGGTCCTCCTGTGTTCTTTCCCTGTAACTGCCGAACAAATGGACAGCCCGCTCCGCGGTTTGATCGACTTTGACCTGTGGACCGTTTGTCTGCACAATAATCCGCTTCACCCTCTCATCTACCGCTTCCCGCATCTCCGGAAGGTCTACGGTCCGTTCAACTGTACCCACCATCCGCCTGACCTCCCCGAGAACGCCGATGCTGGTCAAAAAGGTTAGTCCAAAAGAGCTGATAAACAGCAGACCCACGAAAAACACACTCATCAAATCATATCGAACCATGCTGTTTTCCTTCCGCATCCATATCAGATAGACAAGGATTTCAAGCCCCAGCAGCACGAACAGGATCGGCCACCAGGCAAAAAACGTATCGAAAGCGTTCAAGCCCTGCAGTTGAGATAAAAACAAGGTCACACCCAGGAAAATAAGCGACAAGCCCATGGATAAGGTTCCTACACGCCACGTTCTCACGAGGTCTTTTCCCCCTTTTCCCGCTTGCTGCCGAACAAGAGCCGAAGCCCGCCGCCGATCAGCAGTACGCATACAATGAACGTATGGAAGTATTGGTGGTACCAATACATAATTTCTCTGCTCAATTGCTCGTCGACCCATCGTTCCAATCCGTTCATCATGACGTTATCGACCAAATAATACAAGCCCAAAGCGAGCAATCCGATGCCGACCCACCTCTGATGGTTGATCAGCCAATCCACGACAGGCACATCTCTGATCTCCTCTCGCCCGTACCTTGAAATATACTGCAGTGCATCGAAGAAGCTGAAAAACCATAGAATCGGAATCAGAAACAGAAACAGCGACAGCCGAAGCACGTCTATGATGTAGATGCTGAACAGGAAAGCCGCCATGAGCTGCAAACCGCGCTTTTGCAGACCGAGATACATATGTCCCGCTCCAGGGAAGATGGAAAGCAGCATGCCAAGCGTTTTGTTCTTTTTTCCGGCTTCCCTCATTTCCTGATAATCTTCGAATATGGAACGGTCGATCAGTTCCTCTCCCCGCTGTTTGCGGTTTAGGTGCTGTACACAGTCAAACATGCAGTAGAGCCAGATGATCGGCAGCACGCCCAGAAAGACCATAAACTCCCCTCTATTCGTCAGCGCCGTTACGAAGATAATCATGATCGTAAGCCCGAAGAACGTCAGCAGGAACGCCAACCCCCGCTGCATCAACCCAAGCTGAAAGTGGCCGAGTCCGGGAACGAACGACAGCAGCATGGTAACAAAACGGTCGTCTGCCTGCGAAGCTGATGCCGGTGACGGTCCCCACACGGAGGAGGTATTCCCTGTCTGCGTACTGCCATGCGGGTCTGATCCTCCCCCTCCCCAGCTTTCCGGCAGCGGCGGCTGCGGCCTGCCCAGCAGCGTACGAATCATATCAATCATATTGACCGCCCAAATGACAAACGCCACAAACAGCATAAAAAAGTATGGAATTTCATTGTACCCGAACAGACGGTGAATACGTACCGCAACCATCACGACCAACAGCAGCAGCGAGCCGAAAAATCCGCCGCCATACAGCAGCGCTTTAATCAGCCGGCCCAAGTACAAGTGGCCGAGTCCAGGAATGAACGATAGTATAAAAGCAACCATCGGGTTTTTATTTGGATTCATGGGTATCCCCTCTTTCATATCTCGGTTGAATGGAATCGAGCATGCCGATTGTTTTGTTCATGAGCTTCTCGGAAACGGAAACGTGCAGAATCCGTGTTTCCGCTGTTCTTTTCTCTGAGGCTGTGTCAAACCGGGAAATGTGCTGCGTAAGGGTCTGGAAGACACCGGTGCTCATAAGAATCATCGTAATGGCTGCAGCTACCGTATAATGAAAGAATGGATGTTGAATCCACGGTATGCGTAATTTACGTTTGGTTTGCTCCGGCACCATCTCTACCGGCCTCGTGTAAGGCATTTCTTGTTCCAGACGCATCATCACCGCAGCGGAGAAAGCTTCCTGGTCCTCAAGCTGCGGCAGAACATCGCCAGCCTGTTCCAAACACTGCATATACAGCTCAAAACATGCATCGCAGCTGTCCAGATGCGATTCACAGATTGCCCTCTCTTCATTCGTCAGCTCATCTTTCACATATTGAAGCCAGGTTTCCATTCTCCTATGATTCATTCCCATTCCTCCTCCTTCCATACCTTTCGCATGTACTGTTTGGCCCGGTACAGCTTTGATTCCACTGTTTTCAGCGCCATCTGCTGCTCTTCGGCGATTTGTTGATAGCTCTTCTCTTCAATGTAGAATGCAACTACGACGTCACGGTAACTTTCGGGAAGCTGGTCGAGATAATGGCGAATCTGATCGCTGCGTTCCCGGTTGATTACCGTATCCTCCACCGGACGTTCCCTCAGCATGGGCCGCGCGCCCAGTCCCTCCCACTCATCCGTCAGCTCTTCTTTCTTTCGGTCTTTAGCCCGTTTGAAATCAATCGCTTTGTTGACGGCTATACGTGTCATCCAGGTTTTCAAACCTTGAAACCGGTATTGGGGGAGAGACGCGTATATCTTCAGCAGCGCTTCCTGAGTCACATCCTCGGCGTCCTTTGTCGACCGGAGCACAGAATATACCGCCTTGAACAAATGGTTCCCGTACTGATCCACCAGCTCACGAAACGCTTCCCGGTCGCCATCTATGATTCGTGCAATCCATGCTTCTTCCGTAATCGTCTCCCCCTCCTCTCTGGATAATAGACGCCGATGGCCGACGACATCACTGCATCTTTTTTAAATATTTTTACGGACTTTCTTCCCGGCCCTTCGTATGATATAATAACTATGGTTTTATGTCCCCGTAGCTCAACAGGATAGAGCAGTCCTCTCCTAAAGGACAGATAGTGGTTCGAGTCCTCTCGGGGACGCCATACATACCCTTTGAAAGCACACAAGGCCTGATTCACAGGTCTTTCATTATTTTCGCGCATAAAATATCACCCCTGCCGCCACAATAGCGAAGAGGTGATTTTTTATGGAAAAACATATTGATCCAACCGAAGAAATATATATTTATAACAACGAAGACATCAATGACGTGAAGGAGGACGCCACCGGCGAGGAAGGCTTGTCCGCCGGGAAGGCCGGGGAGCCCATACCGAGTCCCTCTGCCAGGAACGGCGACCGACCTTAAATAAGGCAACCGTCCGTAGTCGTACGGACGGTGCTTTTTCTTTTTGAAGACCGCTGATCAAAATATGCCATCGGTGATCACCAGCGGTCCGTCTTTGGTGATGGCAACGGTATGCTCAAACTGAGCCGACAGGCTGCCGTCGTAAGTTCGGGCGGTCCAGCCGTCCAATTCGATAAACATTTCGTGCTTGCCCGCATTGATCATCGGCTCAATGGTAAAAACCATACCTTCCTGAAGACGAACGCCGCGGCCCGGCTTGCCTACATGAGGAAATGTCGGCTCCTCGTGCATGCTTCGCCCGATTCCGTGCCCGACCAGATCGCGTACCACGGAGAAGCCGGCTCCTTCTGCATGTTTCTGCACGACATGCATGACATCGCCCATCCGGTTTCCCGCTACGGCCTTCTCGATGCTCAGCAACAGGCACTCCTTGGTCACTTGGATCAGACGCTCCGCCTCTGGAGAGATCGTTCCGACAGGATATGTACGGCAGGAATCCGCACACCACCCATTGTACCGGCATACAATGTCTACTTTGACGATATCTCCATTTTGCAGCGGTTCTTCGTTCGGAAATCCATGGGCGATCACGTCGTTAACAGAAGTACAAGTAGCAAACGGGTAACCTTTAAACCCTTTGACTACTTGTTCAGCCCCCTGCTCTTGAATAAACCGTTCAGCAAAATCATTGATAACCATTGTGGTAAGCCCCGGCTTGATCATCTTGGCAATTTCCTGATGACACTTGGCGAGAATCTCACCGGCTTTGCGCATCAGTTGAATTTCTTCCGGTGTTTTGATGATAATCATAACGAACCTCCTGAATTTCCAAATATCATATCACTTAGATCTATTGTACGCAATTGCTCGTAAAAGTTCCCCTATGGTAAGATGTCCGAACAAGATTTCATATTATAGAAGAAGGAGGCTGACCTCCCTTGACACAGGATGCCGCTTGGTGGGAAGAGCAGCATAGGCTGAAGCTTGTGCTGAATGAAGTTCGAAAGCTGATCGAGCGCTCGGAGGAATTATCCGAACAGCGTAAATCGACGGTAACCGAAGCACGCAAAGATTTCTGGGACGACATTACGGTCAATCTGGCGAATCCCGACGACATCATGGAGACCTACACCAGCATTACGCAGCAGTCCATGATGCTCGCCGGTCAAGAACGAAGCCTGCAGCATGCCGAAAATACGCGATACCGATTGCTGAGAATGTACAACTCACCGTATTTTGGCAGGATTGATTTTACGGAAAAAGGCTCTTCCGATACTGAGAAAATATACATCGGAATCGCTTCAGTTCTGGATGAGCAGACACAGACATACTGGGTTTACGATTGGCGTGCGCCCGTTTCGAGCTTGTTTTACGATTATTCGCCGGGCCCGGCCAATTACGAGACGCCTATGGGGACGATTTCCGGCACCTTGGATTTAAAACGCCAATTCATGATTCGCGGCGGCGAAATCAAAGCGATGTTCAATACAGGAATAACCATCGGCGACGAAGTGCTTCAGCACATTCTCGGGCAGCGTACCGATGACCATATGAAATCCATTGTGGCCACGATACAGAAAGAGCAGAATCAGATCATCCGGGATGACCGCCACAGGGTACTGATCGTTCAAGGAGCGGCAGGCAGCGGGAAAACATCCGTCGCTTTGCAACGGGTCGCCTATCTCCTCTACAAGCATCGCCAAACGCTTAACAGCGACAATATGGTGCTGTTCAGTCCTAACGCCCTGTTTAACAGCTATATCTCAAGCGTCCTTCCTGAGCTTGGCGAAGCCAATATGCAGCAAACGACCTATCAGGACTATCTGCAGCTGCGCCTTGGCTCGCAATTTCAAGTGGAGGATGCGTACGAGCAAATGGAAGCGATGCTTCATACCCATGGTGATCCTGGAGATGAAATACGCAGGAGCAGCATCCGCTTTAAATCATCCAAAGCCTTTGTCGACATCATAGAGAAATATGCCCGGGGGTTGGAGTCCCAAGACATGCGGTTTAATGACCTGGTCTTTCGAGGAAGGGTACTGATCGGCAAGCAGCAAATGGCAAACTATTTTTATAGCCTGGACGGGTCTATAAAGCTGAGCATCAAAATACACTTAGTGAAGGAATGGCTTCTGAAAGAGCTTAAACGGCTGGCCAAAGAGGAAAGAATGAAGCCGTGGGTGAAAGAGGAAATCGAGCTGCTGGATAAGGAAGTCTATCAGCGAGCTTACAACGCGCTTCGGAAGCAAAAAGGCGACCGGGAGACAGCATTTGATGACGCGATGCAGGAAGCGCTGCTGCTCAGTAAATACGTTGTACACGAAAAATTCAAGCCGCTCCGGGAGAAGATCAAACAGCTGCGATTTATTTCGGCTGCGGCACTATACAGACAGCTGATATCCGATGTCTCCCGGTTTGCCCTAACCGCCGGGGACAAAGAACTTGAGCTCCCTCCGGAATGGGAGGAAATCGGTCGGTTGACCCTTGAGCAAATGGACCGCGGCCGGCTGACTTACGAAGATGCGACTCCGTTTCTGTACTTGACCGGATTAATCGAGGGCTTTCCATCGTATAATACGGTCCGTCATGTCATTATCGATGAGGCACAGGACTACTCGCCCTTTCAACTGGTATTCCTGAACCGCTTGTTCCCCTGGGCCAAAATGACGCTGCTGGGTGATTTCAATCAGGCCATTTCTGCGCATCATACAGCAGAAGCCGATCATGGCATGGCCGGCTACGAAGTAATCTACGATTTATATGGTCCTGAACAAGTGGAGTTCATACGACTGGTTCGAAGCTACCGGTCAACCAAAGAAATCGCCGAATTCACCAAGGCGATTTTGCCCTGCGGGGAGCCTGTAGAGCCGTTCAGCCGCAGCGGGGAGCCTCCCAAACTGATAGCCGTGTCTGATCATGCCATGCTGACGGACGTCTTGCTTGGGGAAGTGAAGAGGCTCCAAACGTCTGGAATCGGCACGATCGCCATCATATGCAAAACAGCCCGGGAAACCCGCGATGCGTACGATAAGCTCTCAAGCCAATTGCCTCAGCTTCAATGGATTACTAAAGAGACCCGATTGTTTCACGCCGGCGTAGTACTCATTCCCGTTTATTTGGCCAAAGGACTCGAATTTGACGCTGTGCTTATTTATAACGCCTCAGCCGAACATTACTATCGGGAAGTTGAGCGAAAGCTGCTGTATACCGCCTGCACCCGGGCTATGCACAAGCTTACGATTTTCCATACGGGGCAGCCTAGTCCCTTTCTGTCTCACCATCATGAAAAATCAAAGAGAACCCTCTAAACTCGGTTCTCATTTCGATGGGATCATGGTAAAATGAGGAATCAATTTCATAATCGAGGTGGAAACGAATCATGTCCGCAGATCACTTGTTTTACATCATTTATGACGAGTTTTCCATTTCCATCTGTACTCAATTTGATGAAGTGATTGATGCGGTAACCGGCGGTGCTTTCATATACGGATATACCGATGATGAAGCCATGGCTTACGAAATGATGAAAGATTGCTTCAACAAAGTAGAGCTGGAGAATAATAATTAGGGTTTCGATTGTGAACAAAGGGATCCCTTGATTTTTAATCTGAACCGAAAAACAAACCGGATTTGCTTTCCGACGCAAAACAGGGACTGCCGGTCGTGCCGGCAGCCCCATGCTAATCGGGATTCCTTGATATTTCAACTTATTTCAAGTTAAGCGTCGGGTTAAAAACCCCAAACCCATTATCTACGTCCCGTAGATGTTCTTTCTTTGTTAGTTTTAACGTGAGTTTATTCACACCTTTTACGCTAACGGACACGTCCTCCGGGAATTCCCCAGGGCCAAAATCATGGGAATAAAGCTCTTTTCCGTCACCTTCTATAACGAAAGTGACAATGTTCGGCGAGTCTTGATTCTCCTTCAATATACCCGCTTTGGCTTTGAAAGAAGTATACTGGCCATTTAACGGATATTCTTGATACATGGACTCCCCTGTATCCAATGTCCAATCGGCATAAAAAGCAACGTAGTTCTCATACTCATTCGATAAATTATCCTGAATCTTTTTGCCGTGATTAATTAACGAGATACCATTCCAGTTACTAACTTTTTGTGTATTCATTGGTTGGACTCGTTCTCCAAGAAATTCTTCATTCGGTTCGTTTGTTTCTCCAATGAACACCGTTCCGGTTTCACCATCCCACCCTACTTTTTGTCCGAGATTTTCGGCAACAAATCGAAGCGGGACATAGGTGGATCCATTATAAATAAACGGCTTATCCTCGGCAGGCATTTTAGAAACATTATTAATTTTAATATCTTTCACCTCGTAAAAAACTTCAAGCATGGTGCTCCCGCTTGCTGCATATGCAGCTGTTCCCGCAAATAGCGCACTTACAATGATTCCCGCGGTAAAACCCTTTAATTTGTCCTTTAACATATACCGATACCTCCACGGTATTATTTGATTATGTAGTTCAGTAGTAAATTCCAACGAAAAATTTACCTCGTTTTGATTCCTCCCCCATTCGCTAACGTTCGTACTCCGTTTTGATAATTGTACTAAAATTGCTCCTGTAAATAATTTATCGGAGGTTTGCGTTCCATCTATTAGACTATATTTTAAAATACCCGGCCCCTTTCCAAGATCATCTATAACTTAATTATTGCAACGAATTAGTAAAATCAGCTTACTCAACTATTAAACTTCGATATTCACACAGAGGAGATTACATGGAATTGTTCTTCGATCACATGAAACAGTGGACATTAAAAAAGATGACCCCCGACGAATTCAGAGGTCATTACTGGCTAGCTAAATCGATGGCTATTTGATATAAACTGTCCACAAACCGGGTCTTAGTTCAAGGTAAGAGGCTGTTGATTATTGTTAACCCTCGCCATTATTATGGCGGCTGTGATTTTGATTTTTCACTTTCTTCGAGCCGGATAACGGTTCATTCGGGTGGCGGTGCTCGTCTTGGTTTTGACGGCCGCTCGGCGGGTTTACCGGTTGAGGAATATTTTTAGGCATGTGATTCCCGTCTCCCTTCGCTGGTTACTCTTTATCCATCAGCATCGATGTATGAGGTGTTTCATCATGATTTAACGCATCCTGATGCCGGTGATCGTTGGTTTGCTGCTGCACCTGCTGTGCCTGATGGCCGGTAACCACCGTTTTGTCCAAATCTTTAACGACATTTTGCAGATTTTTATCTACGCTGCTTTTATTTTTTGTCATGTTGGCCGTTTCCTCCGTTTAGCTGTGCGTAAAAGAATGAAGCTGTTGTGCACACTCATGGATATGCCTTACATAATCATCAACTAACGTCTGAATGACGTCCGTTCGCTCATCGACATTGTCCCCGTCTCGTTCCACATCAACAAGGTCGACCTTCACTTCTCTGGAATCGACATAAGTACATTTGAAATCAAAGCCGTAGTTATTCCGACCCGCCGTAGCAATATGAACGCGCAGCACATTCGCTTCCGCCTCATCAGCCTGGACTTCTGCTCTGTCCGAGGTATTCAGCACGGTAGGCAGCGTTCTCGCCCATGCCTCGGCCAGTTGCTGTTGGTCCACTTGCAGGCTATCCTTTTTGCTCATGAGTAACACCTCCACATTACTAACATGCGGAGATGCCATCCTCCTTATACCAAGCGTACCTAAGTAAAAAAAGCCATAGGTTCCGTTACACAATAAGAAAAACCTCGCCTCCGGCGAGATCCTTTATCGTGCAAACCCATACGTTGGATAAGGAGGGAAGGGGTGTGGGGTTCCACCCGCTGCTTTCTTATCTGTCAAAAAAAACGACCCTTATCAGGTCGCTGTTTTTTTGTTTTATGGACCATTTATTATTATAAATGGCGGAGAGGGTGGGATTCGAACCCACGGTGGCCTCACGACCACGGCGGTTTTCAAGACCGCTGCCTTAAACCACTCGACCACCTCTCCGGGTGACAACAAGCATTGTATCACAAAAACTAAAGCATGATCAAGCTCTAATTTTTACTGATTTTCGTTACATTCCCCATATACGGCTGAAGCACTTCCGGAATCAAAACGCTGCCGTCTTCCTGCTGGTAGTTCTCCAGAATGGCGGCGACGGTTCGGCCAATAGCCAACCCTGATCCGTTGAGCGTATGCACGAATTCGGGTTTCGCCTTGGTATCGCGGCGGAAACGAATGTTAGCTCGGCGTGCTTGGAAATCCTCAAAGTTACTGCAAGACGAAATCTCGCGGTACGTATTGCTGCTTGGAAGCCATACCTCAAGATCGTACGTTTTCGCCGACGAGAAGCCCAAATCACCCGTACAAAGCGACAGCACACGGTAAGGCAGCTTGAGCAGCTGCAGCACCTTCTCCGCATCCATCGTCAGTTTCTCGAGCTCCTCATTGGATTGCTCCGGTGCGGTCAGCTTCACCAGTTCAATTTTGTTAAATTGATGCTGTCTGATCAGACCCCGGGTATCACGTCCGGCAGAACCGGCTTCCGAACGGAAGCAAGCGCTGAACGCCACAAAATACTTAGGCAAATCCTCCAAGGATAATATGTCATCCCGATGATAGTTGGTCACCGGAACCTCAGCCGTAGGAATCAAGAAATAATCTGTTTCATCGATTTTAAAAACATCTTCTGCAAATTTCGGCAGCTGTCCCGTTCCCGTCAAACTATCCCGGTTTACGATATACGGCGGAAGTATCTCCTGATACCCGTGCTGGTCCGCATGCAAATCCATCATAAAATTCATTAAAGCCCGCTCCAGGCGAGCACCAAGCCCTTTATAAAACACAAAGCGCGAGCCAGTCACCTTCGCCGCAGACTCAAAATCCAATATATTCAGCTGCTGCGCCACTTCCCAATGCGGCTTCGGCTCGAACGAAAAGCTCGGTACTTCGCCCACACGGCGAATTTCCACATTGTCTTCCTCGGATGCACCTACCGGCACCCCGTCTTGAGGAATATTGGGAATAGCCAGCACGATAGCATCGAGGTCAGACTCCAGAACGCGAATTTCTTCATCCAATGTTTTAATGCGGTCTCCGACAACCTTCATTTCTTCAATCAGATGATTCGCATCTTCCTTAGCCTTCTTCAGCCGAGCCACTTCCTGTGAAACCACGTTACGGCGGTTTTTCAGCTGCTCCACTTCTTGTAAAAGCTCTCTGCGTTTAAGATCCAGGCTAGTAAAACGATCCAGCTCCTCGAGGTTATTTCCTCCCCGATTCTTCATGGCCTGTTTTACTTTATCCATATCGCTGCGCAGTAATTTTACATCCAACAAGGAGATCCCTCCTACCTCGTCTCACGTACCATGTCTATAAAATAAGCGTGCATCCGCTCATCATCGGTCAATTCCGGATGAAACGAGGCTGCCAACAAATGCCCTTGTCTAGCGGCCACGATCTGGTCACGATAGGTAGACAGCACGTCCACATTGTCGCCCACCTTGACAATCAAAGGAGCGCGAATAAACACAGCTCGAACATTGTTATCGATGCCTTTGATATCCAAGTCGGTTTCAAAGCTTTCACGCTGCCGCCCAAAAGCGTTTCGCTCCACTTCGATATCCATCAGCTCCAGATGCGCCTCTTCCTGCCCGACAATGCTTTTTGCAAGAACAATTAAGCCTGCACAGGTGCCGAAAATCGGCTTGCCCTGCCGTGAAAATTCACGTAGGGCATCCACAAAATGATAAGTCCTCATCAGTTTCCCGATCGTAGTGCTTTCGCCTCCGGGAATAATGATTCCGTCGATTTCTTGCAGCTGCTCCACTTTTTTTACGACAACGCCCTGCGCCCCGGCCTTTTCTATCATTTTAATATGTTCAGCCACGGCACCCTGCAGCGCTAAAACTCCGATTTTCATCTCACACTACCTTCTTCCCGAACGAAAAAAATGGATTACCAACCGCGCTCTTGCATCCGCTCGGAGACATGCAGTTTGGAAATTTCAATTCCCTTCATTGGCGTACCGAGGTTTTTCGAAATATTTGCAATCAGCTCGTAATCTGTATAGTGGGTAGTCGCCTCAACAATCGCTTTAGCAAATTTTTCAGGGTTGTCCGATTTGAAAATACCGGACCCGACAAATACGCCGTCCGAACCCAAATGCATCATCAGCGCTGCATCTGCCGGTGTAGCCACACCGCCTGCAGCAAAGTTTACAACAGGAAGACGTCCTGTTTCATGTACTTGAAGCAGCAGCTCATAAGGAGCCCCCAAATTTTTCGCTTCAGCCATCAGCTCGTCCTTGGACAAGGACTGGATCTTCCGGATTTGTCCGGTAATCATCCGCATATGACGAACCGCTTCAACGATATTTCCCGTTCCCGGCTCACCCTTTGTACGAATCATCGATGCGCCTTCCCCGATTCTGCGGAGCGCTTCGCCAAGATCTCTTGCACCGCAAACGAACGGTACGGTGAATTCATGTTTATTAATATGGAACACTTCATCCGCCGGAGTGAGCACTTCGCTTTCATCGATATAGTCTACGCCCATCGATTCCAGCACTTTCGCCTCAACATAATGGCCGATCCGTGCTTTAGCCATAACAGGAATGGATACAGCTTTCATAACCTCTTCTACAATCGTAGGGTCGGCCATACGAGCTACTCCTCCGGCCGCACGAATATCGGAAGGCACTCTTTCAAGCGCCATAACGGCGGAGGCGCCTGCCGCTTCAGCGATGCGAGCCTGCTCTGCACTCATGACGTCCATAATGACGCCGCCTTTTTGCATTTCTGCCATACCTTTTTTAACGCGCGATGTACCAGTTTCCATTTCCGATTCCTCCCACAACATATCGATATATTTCGACGATCGGCCTTAATAGGACAAACTAACTAAACAAATATTTTACATCAATAGGAGCAAATAAACAACCCATTTTATCGGATTTCATCAGCTTGTGACACCTTTGACCGTATCTACAAAAAAGTCCTTGATCGCTCTGAAGAACAGCCGGATCCAGCTTCCTTGCTCTACATCCTCGGCTGCCACCAAATTAGCTGTTTGTTCATTTCCGTTATAGGAAACCTTGACCGTCCCAAGCACCTGACCCTGTGTAATCGGGGCGATAAGCTTACTTTCATCTGCCGGTGCCGCTGTAATCGTAAATTGATCGGCCGCGGCGCCTTTTTTGGCAACGATGGAAACTGCAGTTTCCGTGACGACCGGCACTTGTGTTTTCACACCTTTTTTAATATTCACTGTTTTCATGGAATCTATTTCAGCTTTCGCACCCAGGACCTGTTTCAGTTCAAAGTTCGTGAAACCGTAGTCAAGCACTTTGCGGGTCTCTTCAAACCGGCTTGGCTCCGTTAACGTTCCCATCACGACACTGATCAGCCTCATTCCATTACGTTCCGCTGTTCCGGTAAAGCAATAGCCGGCTTCATTCGTGCTTCCTGTTTTTAAACCGTCGAGGCCTTCATAAGCATATCGCTTAAAATTGGTCGTGTTCCGGTTGTCCCAAAGCATCCAGTTCCAGTTAATCATTGGTGTCGTGTCTCTCTCACGGAATTTCTTGGCCGGGATTTTCGTATATTCCAGTACTTCCTTATGATCCTTTAAGATATTATAGGCGATGATAGCTGCATCTCTTGCAGAAAGGAGCGTTTCCCCCTGCAAATTCTGGGGAGCATACTTACCAAGGTCGGCCCGTCCCAATCCTGTCGCATTAATAAAATGAGCTTGTTCCGACAATCCGAATTCTTTTGCTTTTTCATTCATCATTTTGGCGAAATTTTCTTCTGTCCCGCCTATATGTTCAGCTAGCGCTACTGCAGCATCGTTTGCCGAGTAAATCGACAATGCGGAGAACATATCATCTACCGTAGCTTGCTCTCCCTCAGCTAACAGAATTTGCGAACCTATCACTTCCGACGCGTATTTACTGGTGGTAACCATCGTTGTTTTATCGATTTTGCCAGACTTAATTGCCTCCATTACTAAATATTCCGTCATCATCTTAGCCATACTTGCGGGAGGTAGTGCCTCATCTGCGTTATATTCATATAAAATCTGGCCTGTGCTCGCTTCCATCAATATAGCGGATTTGGCATTCAGTTTTAAATCCACAGGGGTATCCGCAGCTTGAACCGGTGTTGGCTGAACCAGGGTAAGTGACGCGTTTAATAAGAGGGTGACAACTACGACAGAACAAATTTTTTTAACATAACGAAACAACCATCTCACTCCCAGTATTAGAATTTCATCTTATGGCATAGACAAGCCTGTTTTATTGTACCACATGCCTGGGAAGCTGTACAAAAACAAGGAACGGAAGCCATAGCTTCCGTTCCGCATTTTAGGTTTTGATTTCTTTTTATAAGGAGTAATTCGGCGCTTCTTTTGTAATCTGAATGTCGTGCGGATGACTTTCCCGTAGACCTGCACCGGTGATCCGAATGAATGTTGTTTCATTGATCAGCGCATCAATGTTTTTCGCTCCGCAGTAACCCATACCCGAACGAAGTCCGCCGACCAACTGATAAAGCGTGTCCGCCAGAGGTCCTTTGTACGGTACCCGTCCTTCAATGCCCTCCGGAACCAGCTTGCTTTCGTTCTCCTGAAAATAGCGATCCTTACTGCCATCCTTCATCGCTCCAAGAGAGCCCATACCACGATACACTTTAAAACGGCGGCCTTGGAAAATTTCCGATTCGCCGGGGCTTTCCTCGGTGCCTGCAAAAAGACTGCCGATCATTACCGCGCTGGCCCCTGCCGCTATAGCTTTGACAACGTCTCCTGAGTATTTAATACCGCCGTCTGCAATAATCGGCACTTGATATTGTCTCGCTACTGAAGCGCAATCGTAAATGGCTGTAATCTGCGGTACACCGATTCCTGCGATGACCCTCGTTGTACAAATGGATCCAGGTCCGATCCCCACTTTAACAATGCTCGCCCCGGCTTCAATCAAGTCTCTTGTGCCTTCTCCTGTAGCGACGTTACCTGCGCAAATCGGCAAATCCGGATATTGTTCACGAATTTTTTTCACGGTATTGAGAATATTGATGTGATGCCCATGAGCGGAATCTACAACAATCAAATCGATACCGGCTTCGACCAAAGCGGCCGTACGTTCCATTACATCTTTGGATACGCCGACAGCTGCACCTACAAGCAGCCTGCCTTGCTTATCTTTAGCCGAATTCGGGAATTGAATCGCTTTTTCAATATCCTTAATGGTGATAAGGCCTTTTAAAATCATGTTTTCATCCACTAAAGGCAGCTTCTCGATTTTGTGTTTCTGGAGAAGGACTTCAGCCTCCTGAAGCGTAGTTCCTACAGGAGCAGTTACGAGTTTTTCTCTCGTCATCACTTCTTTAATTTTGATCGAGTAATCATGGACAAAACGAAGATCGCGATTCGTCAAAATGCCGACCAATTTGTTATTTTCATCACAAATCGGTACTCCGGAGATCCGGTATTTGGCCATTAATTCTTCCGCATCATAAACATGGTGCTCCGGCGTAAGGGAGAACGGATTCGTAATAACGCCACTCTCGGAGCGCTTCACCCGGTCAACTTCCTCCGCTTGTTGGGCAATCGTCATGTTTTTATGAATGATACCAATACCGCCTTCCCGGGCTATAGCAATCGCCAAAGCAGATTCCGTAACGGTATCCATTGCTGAGCTGAGAAACGGAATGTTAAGCTTGATTTGGTTGGTCAATTGGGTTGAAACATCAATTTCTTTACCGAAAACGTCCGATTTACGCGGAACAAGCAATACATCGTCAAATGTCAGTCCTTCTTTTGCAAACTTAGTTTCCCACACAAAA
>NZ_SGWF01000022.1:0-128019 GCF_013337105.1 Paenibacillus sp. JMULE4 | reverse complement strand
CAAAGTCAAGCAGGACGGGCAAATAATCAACAAAGCCGCCTACATGGTTGTAGGCATTGATTTGGAGGGCTACAAGGACGTACTGGGCATTTGGATTGGTGAGAACGAGTCTGCGAAGTTCTGGCTGAGCGTATTGACCGACCTAAGAAACCGCGGTGTACAAGATATTCTGATTATCTGCGTCGATAATCTAAAAGGATTCAGCGATGCCATTGCCGCATGCTACCCGCAGACGGAGATTCAGAAGTGCATCATTCATCAAATCCGCAATTCCATCAAATATGTATCTTACAAGGACTTAAAGAAAGTCACCGCCGCGCTGCGTCCCATCTATACCGCTCCAACGGAGGAAGCCGCTCTGCAGGAACTGGAACAATTCGAGGCGGTATGGGGCAGGCAGTATCCGCTGATTGTACGCTCATGGCGGAATAATTGGGATGAGCTCGCAACGTTCTTCAAATACTCGCCGGAACTACGCAAACTGATTTACACGACGAATATGATCGAAAGCTACCACCGTCAACTTCGTAAAGTCACAAAGGGGAAGAGTATCTTCCCCAACGACGAAGCGTTGCTCAAGATGCTGTATCTAGCGACAATGGACGTGCTTCGCAAGTGGACGGGACGCGTTCAAAACTGGGGACAAATCCTGCTGCAACTTACGGTACACTTTCCCGATCGCGTACATGTCCGCTAAAGGACTTTACATGGAGGAGTGGGCATGATAGGCTGGTTAGCCACGTGATGACCGCTTTCCAGCATCGCCCAATCGCGAGAAATCATGCCCACTGGAGGCTCCATGTCAAGTCCGGCACCAAACTTTGGCATAACCGAGTTTACACAAAATTCTTGACAGACTCCAGGCGATGGAACGAATTCCGGGTTGATGATTCTACTGGCAAGTGTCTGTCGGCATTTTTCCCTGCCGAAATTAGCATTTTTCTCTTGCGAAAAACACCTGCGATCTCATTCACCGTCTGCTCTTCTCTCAGCACTTCCAGGACGACCTTCGTCTTAAACTCTGCGGTATATCGGTTTCGTTTCTCCATGGCTTCAGTATAACTTATTTATCGCCTCCCTGTGTCTCACCCTATGGGTTCATTGTAGACCATAACCGGGCTCAGTTCGTACTTAGGGCTTGCTGAAAAATCAAAAAATCCTTATCTCACAAGGGTTTAGAGGCACTTTTGTCGAATTCATCTGCAAAGAAAACACGGAAAATCGGTAAAAAACCTTGCAGATGGAGTGAGCGAAAGTGTTCGTGCTGAATCGAGATATGGCAGACTTGTTGGAAAACTTCTATTTGCCCTTTGGCGGAAAATTAAATCCAACCAATCGGTGGGTGCAGCTTGCGGCGATCATCCCTTGGGACAAAGTAGAAGAGAAATATGTGAGCTCGTTCAAGTCCCCAGCCATCGGCCAAAAGGCGTACTCGGCACGTATCGCCCTCGGCTCGCTCATCATCAAGGAGCGCCTTGGTTTAAGTGACCGCGAGACCACCTTACAAATCCAGGAAAATCCATATTTGCAGTTCTTCTTGGGCTACACTGCGTATGTCGATGAAGTGCCGTTTCATCACTCCCTGCTCACGCATTTTCGGGAACGGCTCGGCTTGGAAATCCTAGCTGAAGTCAACGACTGGATCGCCCAAGCCGCGCTGCAAGCAGAGCGAGAGGTCGAGGCGAAACCGAAATCGTCCAAGCGAGATCGCGATGACGACGACAACGACGCGGGCGGCTCGCAGCTCACCATGGAGGTAGGGGACGCTTTCTCTATTCCCGAGGAGCCCCCTGTTGTGGCGAAGAAACCCCGCAACATGGCGAAAAAGCTACACGTCCTGCCATCTACAGCCGCACCGACAGCGGAAGTCATGAACAAGGGCACCCTCATGCTGGATGCGACATGCGCGCCTGCGGACATCAAGTATCCGACTGACTTGGGGCTGCTGAATCACGCCCGTGAAATCCTGGAAGACATCATCGACGTACTGCACCGTCCCCATGTCGGAGCGATGGAGAAGCCGCGCACGTACCGCGAGAAAGCCAGAAAATCGTACCTGAGTGTTTCCAAGCAACGCAAGGCATCGGGCAAGGTGATCCGCAAAGCGATCAAAAAGCAACTTGGCTACGTGGGACGGAATCTGCGGATTATTGAAGCCCTCGTGAAGTATACGCCTCTCACGGAACTGAGCAAAAGACACTATCGCCAGCTTCTGATCATCTCGGAGCTCTACCGTCAGCAGCGCGAAATGATGGAGAAGAAGACACATATCGTCGCCGATCGCATCGTGAGTATCGAACAGCCGCATGTACGTCCGATGGTTCGAGGCAAAGCTGGAGCGAACGTGGAGTTCGGCGCCAAAATCGCCGCCAGTCTGGTGGACGGTTACGCTTGGATCGAAACGGCACAATGGGACAGCTTCAACGAGGCAACCACGCTGCAAGCATCGGTGGAAGCGTACAAACAGCGATTCGGGTATTATCCCGCCGTCATTCTAGCCGATAAAATCTACCGCAATCGAGACAACCTGAACTATTGCAAAACGCTAGGGATTCGCCTTAGTGGCCCGAAGCTCGGCAGACCCTCGAAAGAGCAAAGTGAAGTCGCCGATCGTCGGCAAGAGCGCCAGGACGCTGTACAGCGTAATGCGATCGAAGGAAAATTTGGAGAAGGCAAGCGCAAATTGGGCCTAGGTCGCATTCGGGCGCGTGGCGCCGAAACCAGTTTGACCGTCATCGCCCTTCAGTTTCTGGTCATGAATCTGGAGCGGCGACTGCGTGTTCTCTTTTTGCATTTTTTCAGACTGCTTGGGTTTAGAGACTTACGTTGGGTGTAAATGGAACGAATCTTGTTCAGCAAGCCCTACTTAGCAGCAATTTCATTCACGGTCTGCTCCTCCCGGAGGACCTCCAGTACAACCTTCGTCTTAAACTCTGAGGTATATCGATTCCGTTTTTTTCCATGCTCTTATTATAACTTAGGGCTTGCTGAACGATTGTTTACCTGAAAATGATGGTGGGGCGACGGCGAAGCAGAATGGAAAAAATGAAGCAAAAGAGAACGCGCAGCCTGCGTTCCAGATTCATCACCAGCAGTTGCAGCGTGATGACGGACTCGCTCGTCTGTGCAAGGCGCGCTCGAATACGGTCAAGCCCGTACTTTCGCTTGCCTTCTCCGAATTTGCCTTCAATGGCGTTTCGTTCCCCCGCATCTTGTTTAGCCAGGTGCCGCTGCTCGTTTGTCTGACCGTCTTTCGGCGGTCGACCCAAAGCCGGTCCGCTGAGCCGAATGCCATGTTGTTTGCAGAAGTTTCGATTCTCCCGCGTGCGATAGATTTGATCCGCCTGTACAACCGCCGGATAGCATCCCATGCGGCTGCGGTACTTCTCAATCGCTTCGATGAGCGTCGTGCTCTCGTTGAAATTGTCCCAGGAAATACGATCAAGGAACGCATAGCCCTTCGTCATGCTTACGGCGATCTTGGCTCCAAACTCGACTCGCGCTTTGGCTTTCCCGCGCACGATCGGCCTGACATGCGGTTGGTGAATGCTGACGATCCGATCTTCGATCTGATGTGTACGACCGTTGTACATTTGAAGTTGCTGGCGATACAGTTCGTGAATGACCAACAAGTCGCGGCAGGCTTTGCGGCTAAGCAGCGTAAGCGGCTGCTCTTTCGCCTGCTCGGCGATGATGGCCAGATTACGCCCGACGTATCCAAGCTGTCGCCTGATCGCTTTGCGAATCACTTTCGGTCCCGGACGGCGCTGCTTGGAGACCGCCAGATACTGCTTGCGCGCTTTTTCCCTGTAGGTACGCGGCTTTGTCGCTTTACCGACAACCGGTTCATGCAGCGTGTCGATGATCCCTTCGAGCTTCTCCCGTGCCTCATTGAGTAGATTCAAATCGGTTGGATACGCGACATCCGCCGGTGCACAACTGGCATCAACGAGAAGCGTTCCTGCATTGGGAGTGAGCGGTGCTTCCGTAACGAGTTCTTGCCTATCTGTGGAAAGCGGCTCGTTTGCTGACGCCTGCTCATTCGCCCATTCCTGGGCTTGTTCCGCAAGCGCCTGCTCCGTAGTGGCTGGGATCGCCGGCTTCACGGCTTGGGCCTTCGCATCATCAAACATCGTTTGTTGCTCCGCTGTATCTGAAGAGGCGCTCTTCTTGCTTGCTCGTTTTCTTTTACTGCTTATGCCGCCGCCATTCGCGTCGCCCTCGTCATCGTCCTTCCATTCCTTCGCGCCTTCGGTGGCCACGATCTCATTGATTTCGGCGAGCACATCCTTCAGGCGTTTGCGGAAATGCGTCATCATGGAGTGATGAAAGGGGGGCTTCATTTCGAACCCGGCCAAGCCAATGAAGTACTGCATGTACGGATTTTCGCTGATCGACGCAAGCGTCTCCCGATCCGTCAGCTGCATCCGCTCTTGAATAATGAGAGCGCCCAGTCCCATTCGCAAGCTGAGTGTGTGCTGCCCGCGAAACGTGTCCTTGAAGAACTGGCCGTAGTTTTTCTCGGCATGCGCCCATGGTACCAGCTTCGCCAACTGAACCCAACGATTTTCTTTATCCAGTTTCCCGCCGAAGGGCAGAAAGAAATCGTCCGGCAAAATCATTTGGTTTTCCAGATGCACGGTCGGCTTGTACACGCTCGTCACTCTCCGTCTGCAAGGTTTTGGCTGCTATTTCCTGTGTTTTCTTTGCATATGAATTCGACATAATGAGCTCAAACCCCTTGTTGTGACGCCGTTTTTAGCCAATTTTCGAGCGTTCAGCAAGCCCTAACTTATATTTCACCCTCTCGTGTCTCAACCTATGGGAGCATTATAATCGGCTTCTCGAAACAACTCCCATGAATTATTCAACTATTTCAAATCTATCCTCTATGTATCTAATTACATCTTCTTCTCCTAATTCAATTAGCCTTTTAATGGTACTTTCAGGGTTTTGTAGATAGCTGGTCTCGTATATGGCAATCCCAACATTCTGTAATAATTCTTCTTTCTTTTTAAGAAGATTATTGTTACTAATACTGATGTTAAACAATAATACGATCTCTTCAAAATATCCTATGACATCATAAATTAGAATTAGCAGATGTCCAAATAATTTATCTGTAATCCATGAATTGTGCATTCCTCCAACGAACGAACCCCAAAATGAATTACTATTCGAATGAACAATATCGTTTAAATTAGAATAAATTTTTTGCGAGATCGTATTATTATCAACTGCTTCTCTCCTCTCGTACGGTGAAATTCTCATTTTGTTTCTTATTACCCAGTCATTAACACGAGTCGGATTATTAATAAAGTACTTTAATAGCCAAGATAGTTCTAAAGATTGTCTAAGCATAATCTTGCTCTCGTCTTCTAAACCCATCTTTAGCAATTGATAAGTAGCCAATATATGATTTATTAATCTTCCAGTAATGAAAATACGAGCATGGTAGAAATAACTATTCTCTTCATCAAACTTTTCATCGTTAAACATTTCGAGATAGTTTAATGATTGCCAAAACACATCATCTCTATCATCTAGATGTTCAAGAAAAGATGACTCCTTCAAACTGCTATAAAATCGTTCCTTTATATCAGTCATCAAAGTGCCTCCTCGCGTAATTGGATGAATTTACATGTTTCGATTCTTTCGTATAAGTTTCTTGCATTCACGAACCCTCACCGGCTTAGATAGCTCCTATCTTAGCCGGTGCAGGGTTGTCCGCTGAATCCGCTTCCTTGAAAATACATCTCGCGGACCAAGGGACGACGTTAATCGGCCCGCTGCGTGAATGCGGTGTTATACGAGCCGGAAGGAGGTGAACAAAACCCTCTAAAATGCCGAAAAACCTTATGTATCAAAGGTTTTAGCCGATGGATAAATTGTTCCATCTGAGCGTAAATAACTCGGTTTTTCGTGAAAGTTTTACGAAATCGTATACCGGGTTGTTATACGAACCACCCCCTAGTCGACTCGTATATCCGCTTTACCTCGCATAACACTCAATGGAGGATATGCGAAGTGTTACGCCAAAAAAATGATCCAGCAAAAAGATTGCAAAGTTCAAACGTTACTTTCGATGAAGCCGTTTATCTTTTCTTACAGGAATGTAAAATCCGAAATCTGACGGAAGAAACTATCCGCCGTTACCTCAAAGGGTTGACCAAGTTCAAGCAACACCTCGAAACTAAGAAACTGAATTTGGGTACGCTAACCCCTTATGATCTGACCCACCGCATTATCCCCAGCATGCTGGACGAGGGATTGGCACTGAGGACGGTGAACTGTAACCTTTGCATCCTTAAAGAGTTTTTCAAATTCCTTACCTGCGAAGGTTGGATGGAAACGAACATTGCCGCAAATATGAAACCGTTCAAGGTTCAGCCTTCATTGACGCATACCTTCACGGATGGTCATTTGCAACGATTGCTTGCACAACCGGACCGATCCACCTTCACCGGCTATCGTAATTATGTCATGATGCTGGTGCTGCTCGAGACCGGCATCCGCTTAAAAGAACTGGCGAACCTCCGGATTACAGACATTCGCTTTGAAGAAGGATCGCTGCGCATCCAACAAGGTAAAGGACGGAAAGCCCGCCATGTGCCGATTCAACGCACATGCGCATTCGAGCTGAAACGATATATTCAGGAACGTGGCAAGTTGGAACACGAGCGCGTCTGGGTCAACTTGGACAACCGACCATTTGAAACTGCGGGAATTCGGATTATGATTTCCCGATATTGCAAAGCAGCGGGTATCAAAGGTATCCAATGCTCCTGCCACACTTTTCGACATACGATGGCGAAACAGTATCTACTAAACGGCGGCGACATATTTACGCTTAAAAGCATTTTGGGGCACGAGCGGATGGAAACGACGGAAATGTATGTCGAATTGTTTTCTCGAGACCTGCAAATTCAACATGGAAAGTTCAGCCCGGTCGAACATCTGGTAAACGAATTTCCAGACGCCATCGACAAAAGCGGGGTGAGCCAATGAATAAACGCAGGCAAAACGTACTGACTACCGTCGATGGTTCCAGTTCCGCAAAGCAACAATTAAGCTTCGACGATTTACTTCATTCTTTTATTCTCGATTGCAAAGCAAAAAACCTTTCGCCACTCACGCTTCGATTTTATCAGGACTGCGTTCAACAAATGAAAGATGCTTTTCTGGAACAGGAAGTTCCGCTCGATATCTATTCTGTGACTTCCCGCGAGGTCAAAAACCATTTTGTAGCCTATCTGATCGACCGAGGAAAGTCCGACAATACGGTGAACGGGCGTATTAAAGGCGTCAAGCAGTTCTTCAGGTATTTGTTCGAGGAAGGCTGGAAGACAAATAATATCGCGGACGAGTTGCATGTAGTCAAAGCGGAAAAGCTGATGATTCAAACTTTTACCAGAGAACAAGTAGCCGATCTGCTGGAACAACCGGACCGCAAAACGTTCACCGGCTTCCGTGACTATACTATGATGATTGTGCTGCTAGAAACCGGCATGCGGATCAGCGAACTATGCAACCTGAAAACCGGGGACTTGTTCTTCAAAGAGCAGGAGATTCGGATTAGCAAGGGAAAAGGAGGAAAAGCCCGCCGCGTACCGTTTCAGCAAACGTGCGCAAAAATCGTCCGCAAATACCTGGACATTCGGGGTGACCTGGAAACGGACGCTCTGTTCGTCAATATCAACAACGAACCGATCAGCACCAGAGCTCTGCAAGAAAAAATGCAGGTATACGGTAAAGCGGCTAGAATACAGGGAGTACGTGTTTCGCCCCACACGTTTCGCCATACGATGGCGAAATTTTATATCCTAAACGGCGGTGATCCGTTCACACTGCGACGTATCTTAGGACATGCCACGCTGGAAATGGTCGAGTATTATGTAGAGCTATTCAACAGCGATATACGGCAGCAACACAAGAAGTTCAGTCCGATTGAGAAAATGAAACGGACTATTTAATAGTTAATCAATGAAGAGAGGATGCTTTAAGCATCCCTAGAGTGTCGAGAAAGTCCAGAGGACTTTTTCGGCACTTTATTTTTATTTGGGTAAGTCTCACCTCACTAATGAAAAATCAATTTAAAACGATCTGAGAGCCAAGTTTTTGCAACTGAAAGTGGACAATTTCAGCCCCCTCCAACAAACAGTGGGTTTCTCGACAGCCTGAGGATGCGGGAGTGTCCAAAAATTTGTGTAAATGGTTTTTCTAAACAAAAGGGACGTTTAAGGCTTTACATGGAGTGGCGGACATGATAGGCTGGTTAGCCTCGCGATGCGCGGGGTCCTGGCGTCGCCTGATCGCGAGAAATCATGCCCGCAGAGGCTCCATGTCAAGCCGGCTGAAACTTTTCAAATTAGGCGGATAGTTCCGCCTGAAGCCGATCTCCAAAATAGATCACGAGCTGCGAGATACAGTCTTTCCATTCACGTAACGGCATCGTCCACTTCTTCGAGATCTCCATGGTAGGCAAGTAGATGATTTTTCTCAAGGCGTCGTCTGACGGGTAGGCGGTCTTGGTTTTTGTCACCTTTCGGAGCTGGCGATGATAACCCTCGATAATATTCGTCGTGTAGATGAGCTTGCGAATGGCCGGAGGATAGCTAAAGTAGGCAGTTAGCTCCAGCCAATTGTTTTCCCACGAGCGAGTGATGATCGGGTGCTTCTTCCCCCATTTGTCTTTAAAAGCGCTAAACGCTTGCTCCGCCTCTTCCAATGTTGCGGCTTGATAGATTTTCTTTAAGTCGGCGATGGTCTTCGTGCTGTAGCCGTTTCGACTATTTCCGGAATGATCGCCCTCGCTACTATGTTTGGCATAACCCAAATGATGGTCCATTTCCGCTTCCAACAAGCCTTGAATGGTGTCCCGAAACAGTTCCTTCAACTTTTCCTGGATATCTTCCACGGTCCGGCATTCTTTTGCAAGTTCCTTGATCAGTTGTGCTTTTGCGTCTTGGTTTTGCATAAACGGTCATCTCCTTATATTGGTAATTATGACCATTTACACAGAATTTTTTACGCTCTCGAGGATGCTTTTAGCATTCCCTCTTCAAATTAGCCAATATACGATAGACTACTGTTCAATTACAAAGTCCAACCAATATCTTAATGTTGGCCCGATACCTGTTCTGTCAACGTACGGTCCTGTTAAATTTTCATATTCAACACCCGACTTCTGTATAAATTCTTCTGGTTGTACGGCTGGTATAGAAAGTGATATTTCTGCTATATAATGACCAGCCTCATAACCTTTACCTTTATTACTGAATATTCCAAAATCAAACTTACCATCAACGACTTCTGAATTGCCTTGCCCATGCAATTGACCTGTTTTTTCTTAACAGATACAATAAGATTAGCCTTATCAAAGAGATTTGTTTCTCCAGTAATCTTGAAGGTTTTGTCGGGATTTATCAAAATTTGCACATCAAATTCAATTTCAAGTGCGTTGGGATTTATTTGTATAGTCTGTTCATATTGATGCTTGTGTTCCGGTCTATTATATGGATCAATCCGCTCATAATCTGATTGAGTGACACCAAGTTTTGTGCTCCATACTTTGTTCCCACCATCTATGATTTCAATATATTTGTGTACATCACGAAAGCACAATGAAATCTGATAATATTTTTGTTTGTGATTTAAGTCCCCCCTATTGACCCAATGGTGTATGTTATCAAGTGAAGACGCAGCCTCTATATAGTTGTATAGAAAATCATCAAACTCTTTATTTCTGGAACGACCAAATTCACTAAACATCTGGAATCCATATTTTATTTCTTCTATTTTTTTATAAAGTTGGGGCTGTAAAATAAATTGTGTAAACTCCTAAACGGAGCTACTCTAGTAGTAGACGTTGAGAGGGCGGAGAGCACAATGGGATTGTTCAGCAAAGAGCAGCTACGGAGCTTCATTAAAGAGAACGATATTAAAACTGCCGGTGATATTCACAGCGCACTTAAGAACCTATTCGCTGAGACCGTTCAGGAATTCATGGAAGCGGAACTGGATAACCACTTAGGCTACGCCAAGCATGACACTAAGAATAAGAAGACGAGCAACAGCCGTAACGGCAAGATGCCTGCTAAAACCGTAGCCACGGAGCTTGGCGACATCGAGATCCGTACGCCACGCGATCGGGAAGGGGAATTCGAGCCCCAGATCGTCAAGAAGCATCAGAACGACCTCTCCGGCCTGGAGAACCAGATTATCTCCATGTACGCCAAGGGCATGTCCACTCGCGATATTCAGGCCCACTATAACCATATCTACGGCGTCGATTTATCCCCAACGCTTGTCTCGAACATCACCGATCGCATCCTGCCCCAAGTCCAGCAGTGGCAGAACAGGCCTTTGCATCAGGTCTATGCGGTCGTATTCATGGATGCCATTCACTACAAGGTCAGGCACGACAACGCGATTGTGAATAAGGCTGCCTATATGGTTATCGGGATTGATCTCGAGGGTCACAAGGATGTTCTGGGCATGTGGGTCGGTGAGCACGAGTCTGCCAAGTTCTGGCTGGGCGTCTTAAACGATCTGAAAAGCCGGGGCGTCAAAGACATTCTCATCAACTGTGTGGATAACCTGAATGGCTTCAGCGAAGCGATTGCCGCTGTATATCCCCAGACCAATGTCCAGAAGTGCATCGTGCATCAGATCCGCAATTCGATGAAACACGTGTCGTACAAGGATTTAAAGGCTGTTGCGGCCGCACTAAAACCGATTTACAAAGCGGTCAACGAACAGGCGGCAGCGGTAGCGATGGACGAATTTGAATCCGTGTGGGGCAAGAAATATCCACACGCCGTACGCTCGTGGCGGTCCAACTGGACAGAGCTCACAGCGTTCTTTCAGTACTCGGAAGAGCTGCGTAAAATCATCTACACGACCAACGTGATTGAAAGCTATCATCGCCAGCTCCGTAAGGTCACGAAGGGAAAAACGATCTTCCCGAATGACGAATCACTGATCAAAATGCTGTACTTATCCACTATGGACGTCATGAAGAAATGGACGGGCCGCGTTCAAAACTGGGGACAAATCATTCTGCAGCTATCCATTCACTTCGGGGATCGCATCACCCCACACATTCACTAAAGCTTATTTGATTGAGTTTACACAAATCTATTGACAGACCTATAAAGTTCAACCTCAAACTCGTCATAATTTTTTTGAAATATACTGAATAATTGTCCGGATATTAAGCGAATTTCTTCAAATATTTTTTCATAATAAATATATAAGTACTTATCATCATCGAACACATGATTTGCATAGTAATCTGCCAACGTACTATATTCCTCACCTTTTGCCCAATAGTATCCTTCACTATCAGGTGCACTAATAGGCACAGGTCGAAATTCCTCGTCCAAATTAGGACTTATCCACTGTCCTCGAAGAATCCAATTACGCATAATGTAACTATCGCCATCGTTTGCAATATAAATCCACACTACATCATATTTTGATTCATATTGTTTAATAATATTTTTGGACACTTGCTGTATTTGGTCGATGTTCAATAGTTTTTTTAACACAATAGTTAACGAGATCCTTTTGGCTCTCCGCGTGGAAATGTCCTGTTCTTCCATGATGCTATAAGTTCCATCAATAGAAAATTTCACTGATTTATATTTTTCTTTGATATAGTCCGCTACAGATGGAAGTTCAGGATATATCTTTAACTCATTTATTGCGAATTGCTCATCTAATTCTCGCTTCACTGACATCTTATACTCGTATGGAATGCGTATGATCAATGCTGGTTTTATACTATCAAGAGATTTTAACTTGCGTTGAATAACACCATCGTAGATCTCATTGCCACAAAGAGCAAATGTCCCTTTTTGATTGTACAATCGAATATTAGAACGCTTTAATTCTTCTGAGTACTCAACAAAAGTAATTTCTTGTGCCATTGTCAGTACTTCGGTCTTGGAAATAAATTCATCATACTCGCTTTGATAGGCTTGTTGAATCGTGGAAAAGTCGTAGTCCCTTAGAGTAGCTAATAAAGCAAGAAGGCGAACATGTTTGCTAGTCATAGCCCTACTAGATTGAATATATACATAAACAAGTCCTGCGTATTCTGAATTAGTATTCTGAACAGCGAAAAACAAGGCCACAAGCGGGTCTAGAGTGAGTCTGTCAAGAATTTTGTGTAAACTCGGTTATACAAAGTTTGGTGCTGGACTTGACATGGAGCCTCTGGCGGGCATGACTTCTCGCGATTGGGCGATGCTGGAAAGAAGGCATCGCGAGGCTAGCCAGCCTATCATGCCCGCCCCCTCCATGTCAAGTCCTTTAGAGAACTTGTATACGATCTGGGAAGTGCACCGTGAGTTGCAGCAGGATTTGTCCCCAGTTTTGAACGCGTCCTGTCCACTTTCGAAGCACATCCATTGTCGCAAGATACAGCATTTTGAGCAACGCTTCGTCATTCGGGAAGATGCTTTTTCCCTTCGTGACTTTGCGGAGCTGGCGATGGTAGCTTTCAATCATATTCGTCGTGTAAATCAGTTTGCGTAGTTCTGGCGAGTATTTGAAAAACGTGGCGAGCTCTTCCCAATTGTTCCGCCATGAACGTACGATCAGCGGATACTGCTTGCCCCATACGGCCTCGAATTGATCCAGCTCCTGCAGAGCGGCTTCCTCCGTTGGAGCGGTGTAAATCGGGCGTAATGCGGCGGTAACCTTCTTTAGGTCCTTGTAGGATACGTATTTGATCGAATTGCGTATTTGATGAATAATGCACTTTTGAATCTCCGTCTTCGGGTAGCATGCCGCAATGGCATCGCTAAATCCTTTCAGATTATCCACGCAGATGATCAGAATATCCTGGACGCCGCGGTTTCTCAAATCGGTCAAAACACCCAACCAGAACTTTGCAGATTCATTCTCGCCAATCCAAATGCCGAGTACATCTTTATAGCCTTCCAGGTCAATCCCGATGACCATGTAAGCGGCTTTATTGATAATTTGCCCGTCCTGCTTGACTTTGAAATGAATCGCGTCCATGAAAATGACAGAGTAGACCGGCTGCAGAGGGCGATGCTGCCATTCCTTGATCAGTGGCATGATTTTCGCCGTTACGTTCGAAATGAGGGTCGGCGATACGTCAATGCCGTACAACTGATTCAAATGATCCTGAATGTCTCGCGTGCTCATGCCTTTGGCATACATCGATATGATCTGATCCTCGATGCCGGTGACCTGCGTCTGGTGCTTCTTGACGATCATCGGTTCAAACTCGCCAAGCCGATCCCGCGGGACCTCGATTTCGATTTCGCCGTATTCCGATGTTACGGTTTTAGAACTATGCCCGTTACGGCTGTTACTCGTCTTCTTATTCTTTACATCATGCTTGGCGTAGCCGAGTTCCGTTTCCAGTTCGGCTTCCAGCATTTCTTGAAGAGTCTCAGCAAACAGTTCTTTTAGCGTTTTCTGAACATCTTCGACGGTCTTCAAGTTGTTCTCTTTGATGAACTGACGAAGTTGATCTTTTGGTAGTAGTTTCATGATGTGTTCTCCCTCAACCTTTCGTTCTCTCTCGATTGTAATAGATTTAGGTTTGAGAGTTTACACAAAATATTTTACAGTCCCTCTAGAGTGACATCAATCAACCTTGTAGGAATTCCGTAGTGTTGCAATTTTGATAACCGCTCAAAGGGGGATTTCAATAATTGAAATTCATCCTCTTTCATGCCAATGGATTCGGAATAAATAATATGTTCATTTGCCAAGTACCCTGAATCTCTCGTGATACTTGAAGTTATACTTTCATATTGAGAAGATTGCCCTCTGTAGAAAATCTCTGAGTAATTTTTGTATCGTTTAAGAATTTCAAAAAACTGAGCAATACTATTTGCTTGTTGCACAATTGTCCCCCACCTCATAACAACTGCAATCGAAGAGTAAGCCAACAAAGGACCAATCCTTATTTTACAACAATAAACGGTTCAGGATTCGATTTATTCTCCGGAAGTAAAACAATAGTTTCTTGTTGCAATTGGAATAAAATTATATTTTAAAGTATTGAGCATTGTCTAATTGTCTAAACAAAAAAGAAATAAAGCTCAGAATATCTAAACAATCTTGCTTACTGATCGGCCAAGTATTTGCGGGTTCATGAGCTGTAGGATTTCTAATAGCTTGCATTAAACCAGATGACAAAAACTTTATTCCATCCTGCACATTTTTGTCCGTCTCAGTAATACATTTTGTTATTTTCAATACACCATTATTAACGCTTAATACGTCCATCATTAAGTTGAAACCGTCTTTTTCACTCTGTGCTTTTTCTTTAACCGAATAATTATAAGCCTTGGCAGCTTCAAAAACTGCATGAAAATAATTACCTTGCAAAAACAGTTCCCTACAATGTTTATTAACTTCACTATGGAACTCTCTACCAAGAAACACATCAAGTTCATCTTTATAAACTAGGTTATATGGCAGTCCATTTTTTGATAATATGTCAATTACTGCATCGATATTAGTTTTACCAGCGATTTCTTTGCAGAATTGAATCAAAAGCTTACTTCGATCATCATTGTTCATTTTTTCCGTGGCTAGTGACATTATCCAATCATATAATAATTGGGCCCTTTCGGCTGTAATAGAATCGTGAGGAAAACTGCGTCTTTTAAAGGAAAAGGTTGCTTCTGCAATTCTATTAATTTCATTTTTTGACGTATTCCATTTTATTATTTCTCCGTAAGCGTCAAATACTCCCCACCTATGGTGGTTGAAACGGCTATGAGATAATCTTCCTTAGAATAATGCGAGGAGGATTTTTTATGTCTATCCAAGTAGAACGAAGGCAACTCTGGGAATCGCGGATTGACGCTTTTCGGGCGAGCGGCCAGAAAGCAGCGGAATGGTGTGCCGAGAATCAAATCAATCGACGCCAACTATATAATTGGATGCGGAGGTTGGACAGCAAGCGGCCTACAAAGAACTCTCCGTCATGGGTGAGGGTCAAGGTTGATCAACAACCGCAAGAAGCTTCGCCGTCCGTGCTAATCAAAATCGGTTCCGCTACGATCGAAGTCAAATCAGGGTACGACGCCTCCCTGTTAGCCGATGTCGTCCGGACGCTACAGACCATATGCTAAATGATGTCAGCGTGGATCGGGTGTATCTAGCTTGCGGCAGTACCGACTTGCGTAAATCGATCGACGGTCTAGCCATCCTTGTTAAGGAGGGCTTCGATCAAGACCCGTTTTCGCCGGCCCTCTTTGTCTTTTGCAATCGCGAGCGAGATAAAGTAAAGATTCTTTATTGGGACCATAACGGATTCTGGCTCTACTATCGCCGATTGGAACGCGGACGGTTTCAATGGCCGACGGAGACGACGGCATCCACAATGACCGTTACCCGTCGCGAATTGCGATGGTTGCTCGACGGCCTCTCCCTCGAACAACGCAAAGCGCACCCGGCGGTTGCAGCTCGGACCGTTATTTGAAACGTTCAGGATATCGCCATCGTATGTTCGGGCACCCCGCAGGAATCGAGGGGCTCTTTGTTGAAATCTACAGTTATGGAAACACAAGCGGCAAATACCCAACTCACAATAGAAGAGCTGCAAAAACAAAATGCAAAGCTAGAGCAGCAGAACGCGGAACTGACCGCAAAGCTTAACTGGCTGGAACAGCAGTTCCGCCTGAGTCAGCAAAAGCGGTTCGGATCGTCCAGCGAACAAACCCACCCGGATCAGCTCCAGTTGTTTAACGAGACGGAAGCTGCGGCTGATCCCTCTAAAGCTGAGCCAACGGTAGAGACGATCGCATACAAGCGCAAGAAGCAAAGCGGTCAGCGGGAAGCCTTGCTTGAAAACTTGCCGACCGAGATCATCGAATACCATCTGCCCAAGGAAGAGCAAGTTTGTTCGTGCGGACACGAATTGCATGCGATGAGTACGGAAGTCCGCCGGGAACTGAAAATCATCCCTGCGCAAGTGAAAGTGGTTGAGCACAAACGCTTCGTGTATAGCTGTCGGCGCTGTGAGCAAGAGGAAATCCGTACGCCCATCGTAACGGCACCGATGCCACAGCCGGTGCAGCCGGGAAGCCTTGCCTCCCCTTCGATTCTCGGATACATCATGAGCCAAAAATATGTGGAGAGCATGCCGCTGTATCGCCAGGAGCAGCAGTTTGCGCGCCTTGGGGTTCTACTTTCTCGGCAGACAATGGCGAACTGGATGCTTCAAGGCGCTCATACGTGGCTTGAACTGCTGTATCGCCGGATGCATGAGCATCTGTTGCAACAGCCGATTTTGCATGCCGATGAGACGTCGTTTCAGGTGCTGCAGGAACCGGGTCGCAAAGCGGACGCCAAATCGTACCTGTGGTTGTACCGCACCGGAGCGAGCGGTCCGCCGATCATTCTCTATGAATACCAACCGTCCCGTGCAGGTGAACACCCGAAGGTGTTCCTCGCCGGATTCAACGGTTATCTGCAAGTAGACGGATACTCCGGATACCATAAGGTAACCGATGTGACCTTGGTCGGATGCTGGGCTCACGCTCGGCGAAAGTTCGACGAGGCGCTCAAGGCGCTTCCCGATTCGAAGCGGTCGGCTGCGGTCGCTGCCCGAGAAGGGTTGGAGTTTTGCAACCGTCTCTTCGCGGTAGAGCGCGAACTGAAAGAAGCGTCACCTGATGAACGTCACAAGGTCCGTACGGAGCAAAGTCGCCCCATTCTGGATGCTTTTTTGGCATGGCTGCAAACGCAGCAATCCCGCGCCCTGCCCAAGAGCGTCCTTGGCGAAGCGGTGAAGTATTGCCTCAATCAGTGGGATAAATTAAGTGCGTTTCTCCAAGACGGGCGGCTGGAGCTCGACAACAACCGCGGGGAACGGTCGATCAAACCGTTCGTCATCGGTCGAAAGAATTGGTTGTTTGCCAACACGCCTCGTGGCGCGCAGGCAAGTGCGATCATATACAGCATCTTGGAGACAGCCAAGGAAAACCAACTGCATCCCGCGAATTACCTGACATATCTGTTCGAGAGGCTGCCTAACCTTGCAGACCCTAAGGATTCAGAGGCTTTGGACAAGCTGTTGCCCTGGTCTCCGGCAATTCCACTGACTTGCCGCGTGTTCAACAAGAAATCTACCTAATTCTAAATTAGCCCTCATCTTATTAAAAGGTGGGGGCTATTTGACGCTTACATTTCTCCTATTTGAATGGCTATCAATTTATAATTCAATCCCTATCCTCCAGTTATATGCGCCGGGGCGCATATTTCATTGTTTTTGTTTTCACTTACCAGTTCTGACGCGTATCATGAATTCTGACCTAAACATCCTTACTTTATTTAAGCGTTTCTGTATCAAGTGGAATAAAGCCATATCTACCTACGCTAGGATCTTTAGTAAAATGTATATAATTTATTTTTGATTGAACATTTCTATTGGGTTCAACGTTTTCTAAAATGATGATTTGATAATCACCTTTTATTGTAGATAAATTATTGAAGAACGCTTGTTTCATGTCCAAAGGAATGTCATCGCTTTCTTCCAGAAAAATGTTTTCTCTGCTTTTTCTTTATAAGTAGTCAATGGTGAGTCCAGAATTACCATGCCCGGGTGTTTCAGTCCCAGTTTTCTAGTATATTTCATCAATCCAATTGTAAATGCTGCATTCAATATTGCCCGATAGCCCTTACCGTGATTTTTTCTCTTTTTTCCAGAAACAACTAGATCATGCGTTTCATGATCAAAAGATACACTTGTTAAATCGGGATAATTCCAATTCTCTAACAAGGTTTTAATCTCATTAGAAAAGTCCTTGTAGATTTCTTCACTTATTTCGTTAACATACTGAATTTTTACATTTTTCTTGCTCAACTCGTGCATAATATCCCGCTGAGTTATCTGATATTCAAGTATTCGTTTTTCATTTATCTCAATTTCATGAAAAAGCTTTTTTGTATTAAGCAAAAACTTTAGATGTTCCATCGCAATAACAGAAATAGGTTTTAGTTCTTTTTGAATGAATTGATCGATCTGAGCTATTTTCTGATTTAGTTCTCTAGCTGATGCCCTCTTTTCTTCCAGCTCACTTTTCAATGTACTAACCGTATCATTTAGATCAAGCAATTGACTTCTCAATTTGTCGCTCTCTTCTTCACACGCTATTTGAAGATTTTCTACTTGTATAGCATGGTTGTGTTCAAGAAAATTAAATGCTTCTTGATTAATCGTATTGTTACATATAGGACAGTTTGAATCATAAAGTTGTGATATAAAATGATCGCCTTCAATAATAAATTGTAGTCGATCCAAATCAGATAAATAGCTTTTCTTTAGCAAATCAAATCTTCCTACCAATTCTTCAAGCATTAATATTCGAGATTTGATTTCTTGCTCTTCTTCCCAAATTCTCTTCCTTTCCTCCATGTTTTCGTTTATTATTTTACTATTATCAGCAATTCGTTCAGACACTTGCTCAATTTGTAAATCTAGATTGTTTGAGTCAAGATCAATTACTAGTTCTTTCTTCTCTTCTATTTCTTTTCTTAACTTTTGAATTAAATTATTTATAATCTCTAATTTAGCTTCTAGTCGTGTCTTATATATTTTCGGGTCTTCTAATTCTGGACCTCCACTGTCGTCAACACCTGTAAGCACCGCTTTAAATGCTGATAGTTCAGCTGTTTTATTAGTGGGGATTCCTGATAATATTGGAGAAATTTCCGAAATTATTTTCTCTTCATTTATCATGATCATTCTTACGAAATTTCTGAAGGAAAAAGCAACCTTTTCTCCACGTTGGTTCTTTCGCAACTTCATGGATTCAATATTGTTAAATGAAAGCAAAAAGGTTGAAATGTTGTTATCGTCTTTTGGATCATGTGATCCCTTCAAATCAATAAAATCTTGCAATGGAGTGATTTCATCAATTTTGCAGTCATAAACTTGTATTTTAGGCTCGCCAATATCTCGCTTAAGCGTTTTTGTTTCTCCTAAATAGCTCTCGATCTCAAGATAAATTGTAGAGTATCCCATACTCTCATCAATTTCTTTTGGCTCATCGGAACTGCCGAACACATAATTAATACACTGAAAAATATATGATTTGCCAGTGTCGGATGCACCTGAAATTACATTGAGCCCTTTTCTAAAAATAACACTTGCATTTATTTTATTTCTGCCTGTAAGCCTTAACTCAGTTATATAAAAACCCTCTGCAGCCATTATTTATCTCCCCTAACTAATGACTCTCTAGTAAACTCTCCACCCCAACGATCAATATGATCCATCATAAATTCTTTCAATTCTTCATCAGAATAACTAGAAAATCTCTCCAATAAAACTTTACTCATTGCTCTCAGTTGAGACATATATTTTGATTCAAAGTGATTAAGAAATACCTCGCAGTACGGAGGGGTTTTGTACAGGATTCCATTGTGTCCATATTCAACTTCAACCAATTTTTTTCTTAGCATTAAAAGCAAACCTTGATTCACTAAATCTCTTTTTATCAGTATCTCACCTGATCTATAGGGTGTTGCAGGATGCAAACTTTCATAATTAGAGTCAATATCACCGTAATGAACCAGAAGATAGTCTAGATATATAATTCTTTGTAAATCAATTGCTTTACCTTCCAATTCATTCAATATTACCAAGCATCGAAGTCCAACTTCTAATGGAGTATTGAATAAATAGGTCTCTCTACTAAGAATAGAATTATTCATTTTTTCACCCATATAAGCTTATCTTTATTTGCCAATTGATGACAAATCCCACTTCTGTCACTGCCATCAACATACTTTATTAATACATTGCTTGTAATCGCTAGTCTTCTTGCTTCTTTAATTGTTTCTTTCACACAAACAAATCCATCAGGATGATCATCTTCAACTACATCAATAACACCTCTGTAAATTTCTTCCTGAAGTTTTTCAAATGGCTCATCATAGGGAAGTTCGTCTCTAGCAAACCTTCTTAAAGACTCGGCTTTGTAAAAGTCCTCTCTCTGTCTATTAAAATGTTGGAACAATTTAGGTTCAAAACCGAAATCAGTGCTTGACGAATTGATCGAAGGCTAAATATGGAAAAACATCTGCTAATCCTGTATTGTTGTAAGTCCTACCCAACAACAAAGAGGAATAAACAGATGCAAACTCAGTATATCAATGAAATGCTCGACTTACCAGAGCTGAAAATTAAACAAATTCTGTCCATCGATGCCGATGAACTTCACATAGAAGCTCTACCCGTGGACGCCAAGCAATGCTGTCCATGCTGTAAGTCCATTGAACATGTCGTCCGCAAGGGAAGAAATGAACCGCGGATCGTCCGGCATCTTTCCGTATTCGAAAAGCAAACCTACCTGCACGTGCCGTCGATTCGGATGTATTGTACGCGCTGTGAAGCCGGATTTGTGTGGGCGTACGAATTTGTCGGTCCCAAGCAGCGCTACAGCCGACTCTTTCGCTCCCAGACGGTCGAACAAGCGCTGGGGTCCACGGCCGCGCATAGCGCCCGGATGCAGCAAACACCGGCCAGTACCGTACAGCGCATGCATAACGAGGCGGTGCCAGTGGAGTGCGAGCGGATCTACGAACGTGTCTGGGAAGAAGCGCAAGAAACGTCCGGATTGGTTCTGGGGATCGACGACTTTGCCATCAAGAAAGGCCATACGTATAACACCGGCATTCACAACCTCAAAGGCGAGACGATGCTGGACTTGCTGCCCGGTCGAAAGCTGGAGGAACTGCGGGCGTATTCGCAAGAGCATCCTGGCTTCCTGCTGTTGAACCCGAAGGCGGTGGTCATGGATTTAGCTCAGGCGTATCACACGTGGATTCGCGAGTGTTTTCCAAAAGCGATTCGCATTGCCGATCGTTTTCATGTTCACGGTTACGTCATCGAAAGCGTGCAGGCGGTTCGGAAAACCGTGCAGAACACCCTGTCGCCACGGGCGAAGGCTTATCTGAAAGCGAACCATCGGTTGCTCAATCCGCCAGCGGAGTCGCTTGATGAAAAAAGCCGCGAACGTTTGGAAACGCTGCTCCATTACTCCCCTCTACTGCGCGGCGTGTGGGAATGGAAAGAAGCATTTACGACGTGGTACAACTGCTCGCCGAATCTTGCCATTGCCCAATTGGGATTTGAGCGTTGGTGTGAGCAGGGCGATCGGATTGATCACCCCGCCGTCCAAAGCACCCTGAAGACCATGCGCAACTGGAAAGAGGAGATCGTTAACTACCATCAATGCCGCTGGACAAATGCGACTGTAGAAGGCCGCCACAATCGCATCAAAGCCTTTCAGCGCCGCCACTACTTTACACGAAATCGCAGTCGCTATAAGGCTGGCATTCTGATCGAATGCAACCGACATCGGATGTTCGGCTAATTGTCAAGCACTGATTTTGAGATTGAGCCACAATTTATCATATTGTTTTAATTTTTCGATATCATGTATACTTTCGCCTATATGATCTGAATAAGCTTCATACAATTGGGATACATATCTAACTTCGTCAGGTTGAATGCTATTCTTTGGTTTTTCTGGTTGAGGTCTTTGTTTGTTCAATCCTCCACCAAATCTGTATTTATAAAAATGTGTCGTACTATACTGATCAATAAGCTTTTGCGGAGGACAATGAGTTATTATTGAAAAATCGAATTGTTCTACATAACTCAGTAATTCTCCTGTTAATTCTATTTCAGAAACCCCTGTTATCTTCTTTTTACATTTATCGTTCCATGCTAAGATTAATCCTTCCTTTAAACGAATAGGATTTTCGATTAACTCAGCTAGAGAATTTCCTATGCCGCATGAAGATATAAAGTAATACTTCCTCGGAACTGAATATGCGTTAATGAATGTGTAATAACATAGCTTTCCTAATTCCAACCAAATATCGCCTGGATATAAAGGATGATCGTAATGTTTACATTGATAATTATCCCATTCACCATTTTTGTCATCTTGCAATAAAGCAACAATATCTCTGCCTTTGTCACCTGCTGACCCACAACGATAAACTAATGCGTACTGTGCATTTAAATATCCATCTACCCATTCACATATCATATCTTCAAATTGATCCGCAGAAAAAGTTCGCAATCGATCTATAGGAGGAATAGGCACACCAAATAAAATATCGTAATTATCAGGAATTTTTGGCTTTCTTATTTCTATCAAATCTTCTACCAAATGGCCCATGGTGTCACCTGCTTATAATAAAAGATTCTGATTTAATGCTTCTACATTTTCCTTGAATTTCCTCCTATTTACGATATGTCATGAGTAAATATACCTATTTTCAATGAGGAATAATGATCAGGGGCTGGCATGAATGAGTTTATTCGCGTGAAATAAGAACCACCTCCTACTAGCCCCTGCACTAAATAAATTGTTTGTTAAACTAGCCGATCCCGATACAAATGCCGCATCGGCGATGATTTTGTGTGCTTCTCTCTCATTTCCGGCCTCCACAGGTTCACGTATTTTTTAACCATGTCCTGGGACGTGTGACCAAGGATGTCCTGCAGGCTGTACGGATCTCCGTCATGCATGATGTACATTTTGGCGAAGGTGTGCCGCAAGGTATGCGGACTGACCCGCACGTTGGTGATACCGGCGTCTTTCCCATACTGGCGCAGAGCTTCCTGGAACGACCGGACGCCGAGCGGTCGGCCATCAAGTGTAACAAAAAAGTGTTGCGATTTCACATCGCCCCTTGCCTTGATGTATCGGATCAAAATTTTGCGCACCTCATCGCAAAACGGAATGTCGCGCGGCTTTTTGCTTTTTCCGATTACGCCGAGTATCTGGCTTTCCTTCACGTCGACCTGGCTCATTTTCAGCTTAGTCATTTCCCCGATACGCAGGCCCGTATCGAGAATCAAGGACAGCATGGTATAATCCCGGAAACCTGTGAACGTATTCTGGTCCGGCTGTTTTAGCAAAGCGACGACCTGCTCCTCTGTAAAAGATGGAATAGTCGGGTGATGGCCTTTCCTTGTTTTCAGGTGTGCCGCCGGGTTGTCCGGGATCCATCCTTCCTCATGAAGAAATAAAAAGAAGCGCTTGATCGCCTTGATTCGATTGTTGATGGTGTTGAGCTTGTAGCCTTTTTTCTCAACCATGGTCATAATAAACTTGTTACGCAGGAAATCTGTCGTAACGTCATAAACACCTGCCTCAATCTCCTGTTCCTGCAAGATTCGGCGGTAGCATTCCAGGCTGTTTTGTTCGAACTTCACTGTATGATCGCTTGATGTTTCCGCTCGGCGGGCCTGGATAAACAATTTTACGGCTTCTTCCCAAGTCAACCGGTAACCGGCCCCGGAAAACGCGCCGGAATCGTACAGTTCATTGCTGCGCCGTTTGTGTGCAGTGTCGTTTTGCCGAAACATCCGTATTACATTTCCGCCCATGGCTCATCCCTCCGTCCGTTTTGGTTATTTTCCTGATTGATTTGCTTATCGCACATTTCGTAAAAAGAAGCTGGAATTTTTGTGTTTGAAACAGTCCATGAATACCTTCCATTCTTCTTCATGGTTCATGTGAATTTCAACGATGCCGGACCGTTGCTTGTGGTTCCATCTTTTTTCAACAATCCGACCACCGCTGTTTGCCACTTCCCATACATACGTATCCAAATCCCCTTCATGGTTGCATTCGACGAAAACAAGGGTCTTCACCATCGATATCGCCTCCCCGATTGGACAATGGAAAGCATTAAGCGTATGCCTCATCTTTGTTAATGAAGGATCTTTTCAGTAATCTCGAAAACAACGAATTCTGCCGGCGCTTTTTCGATGCCATATGCCTGCTTCATTCGTTCCGATGCCCGTTGCCGCGCCAGTGCTTCTACTTTCGATCGGTCTGACGTGAAAACCGTAATCCGAATCCGGTAACCGTCCGCTACTAACCCACATTCAAACTGCCGGTCCACCTGATCATCCCTTTCCATCCGATTTGTTCCTGCAAGAAAGACACAAGTCCTGTCCTTTGTATACCTGATCAAAAATCCCCGGTTCGACTCTAATCGTTTTCCCGCAACGACTGCATGTGAAAGAATAACGGTTCAACACAACTCGCCTCCTGTGCCGTGAAACAATAAAACCGCCCCAGCGGGACGGCTTTCGTTTACACGTTTGAACATATTTGTTTTTGAACAATTATCGATTCAGTGAAAGTATAGTTTGGCCGATTTCCGATGTCACAAGCTACCCATCATCATCGTGCCACTGCTTATATTGTGCCACGACTTCCTTGATCTTTGATTGGGTGTAAACCAAATCGACGTGCAGCAGGAAGCGCTGTTTCCAAATAATGTTCCGCTTCCTTCTTCGCTTGCGCGACCGTTAAGTGATTAAAACTGGCATGCTTTCATCCCTCAAAAGAACTTCAGACCCTTGTTAACGAATTCGCAGAGGTGAAGATATTCCGGAGTCTGAACTCGATCGGGCTTTCCACCAACAACACCAGTCGAAGATTGCCCTTAGCTTCCATCCAAAACACCGGCTCTTTCAAATAATACTGCGGACGATAAACCCATGCCGGGCACTCCAAATTGTAATCGTTGCACAGCTTTTCTGCCATACCCGCCAAAAAAGGCAGGATATGGAGAGCCAGGTTCGGATAAAAGGCAGGTTCCTGTTCCACCATTTGTTTTCTTTTCTCATTGTCGCTGCGATAAAATTCATCCAAAAAATTACCGGTATGAATTTCGAAGCTTCCTGCATTCTGACTGGTCAGATGCGCGATATCACGCAACTCCATAATTACCCCATCCTTTTATAATCCGTTGCCGAAAAGTTCTTCCAGCACATACTGCGATCTCGGCGGCATCCGATTTTGCGGATAAAATTTCTCAAGTACTGCCAGCGCCTCGTTCATCGTCCGGATGCCCAAGTACCTCGCCAAAAATTGAATGTCCTCCCGATCCTTGCTTTCAAACCCTCGCGCGGCCAAACATTTCATGGCAAACATATACTCCGCTGTAGCCGCGTAGATCGCCAGATTGGACATACGCTTAAACAACCGGACGTCATGATTGCGGGAGACGTATCCCTTGACTGCGGGATTCAACCAATCCGGCTCCAGATTGTATTCGTCCGCAATATTTTTGATAATGGTATACATTTCACTTGTCGGCGCAAATACGGCGTCTATATCTTTGGTGACTTCCCGGCTATGGAATACAAGGCACATGACCGCGCCTCCGAACAGGCACAGTTCCCCATGCAACCCTTTCTGTTTCAGTCTCTCGTTTACCACTTCCAAATAATTCATGATCGCCGACCTACTTAACAAAATGATCTTCTCCTTTCATTATAAGTCGATTGCACTTATTTCAAAAGCGAGAAACGGTTCCCGACATTTGCCGCACGTCGCGGCCAACGTTGCCCCTGTACGCGGCGCAGGTATTCATGTCGGGAAAAGATGCTGACCATGCAAAATGCCCGCCAATTGGCGGGCATTTTGCAAGAACAATTTGTATGTTTCCATTTGTTCAACCTCAGACATCTTACCTTAATCCTTTGAGGCCAGTTGAGATAACAATTCCAACCACCTGCCGAAGTCCGCTGTTTTGGACCAGATCGAAAAATATCCGCTTCGATCGCTGGCTGTGTTCCGTATCGCCTTGCTGTAAGGCTTTCTGCCAGCCAATCAGTTTTCGCCTCACTTCCAATGTCAGTTGTTCGGTCCGTTTTTGAAGCTTTGTCAACACCCTGAATCCCCACTTTTTAAGTGCAAAACCCATATGAGGTAAATCCCGATCATTGGGGTGGATCCGCATTACCGAACCTTTCATCGACAGGAATCTGGCGGATCAATTCATCTATACTGGCATACATGTGAAACCCGTCCAGAAACCCGCGTACGTACATCTCCTCTTTTTCTATGGACTCTTGAAAACTAAAACGGTCCTCCCATTCCACAAACTGGCGCTGCTGTTCTTCGGAGAACGTTTCCTTGAGCTGTTCAAACAACTCGGACACTTCTTTCCATGCCGTACTATGTCTTGGATGCATACGCATGCGCTGGCCGAGTACATCAATTCGTTTCCGGAAAGCCGCGATCAACCATGGAGGTACACCATCCACACCCATTTCTCCTTTCCTCGGAAGGTGTGTCGATCTTACCTCTGCTGCGCCCGGTGTAGCAAGTCGTTTTTCCCGATTACCGACTTCTTTTATCGCCGTGTTTCGAACGACCAGTCGACGCTCTTACCGTCAAAATGGCGTACCGTTTTCTCCACCACCGCGCGGATTCGGATGTTGTTCGGCGGGCCGCCGTCCCATCCCCGGTCGTAGTTGGCCAGATTACGGTTGAATCCGGCAGACCGATCCGGGTACACAGTCAGGCGGCTGATTCGCCCTTCGGCAATCCCGTATTTGGACGGTTCTGAAAATACTTGGGCCTGAACAAAATATCCGTCCACTTCACCTTCGAACAACCGGCCCATGAACCATGGACCCTTCTCTTGAAATGACATGTTCATCCCTCCCCAAATGAAAAGGACACGACCGTTTGTATCGATCCTGTCCCTCTTAATCGTAAGGCTGGTTTTCTTTGATGGTGCCGCACTTGTCGCACTTTACCGTGCACGAACGAGGATAATTCAGCCGTTCCATTCCGCTCAAATGCTTCGGATACTCCTCCACTTTGATGACCATAAAAATCCCGCCGCAGGTACATTTGAACACACCACTCACCTCCTCCTTTCTGTTTCAAGCTTCTCTGTCATTCCATCCGGAAATCTTGGCCATTCAACACCCCGCGCAATGCCCGTTCCAATTGCCTGTCCATGGCATCCATGATGGATTGCGGATTGTATCCTTTGTCCCTCGCAAAAGCTGCAAGATCCCGACGGAAATTTACATCTGAAACACAATGAGACACGACCAGCACGGTGATCCAATCCTTCGGCAAAGAAATTGGGTTCTTCATCGCCCGCCCCCATTTCTGGTCAATGTTTATTGGTAAAACTTCAAAGCCTGCATTTCTTTCATGGCTTTATTGCAGAGAAAAAATCCGCCAATAATTTCGGATTTCATCCAGTTCCCCGCTATGCCATAGACTTTTTCCGGCACGCGTTTCAAATTGCCATTGCCACTGGTTAAATCGATCACGGCGCACATAAACGGTAACCGGGTTGCCGTATTTATCTTTGGTATGCAATTGAACGACATTCTGACTGATTGGCATCGTTTCGATGAAGAATAGAAATTGGGACTGGCTCATCGAGTCACCTCCCCGTTCCCTTAAAAACACAATGGAGAAATCCGAATTAGATCCTTCTCAAGCTCACTCTACCCGATATGGAGTGAATCTTTCCGTCTTATCATTTTGCAAACAACGCTTCGGTAGCTACCAAACTCATTGACTACCCGGCGATCTTGTTTTTTTGGCTCGTTATTCGATTCCGATCGCCCGGCCAATGGGAACGCCGTTCATCATACCGTAAATGGCATCGCTGTCGGCGTTCGTGTAAAGGATCAAATGCCCTTCCACCTTCGCCATGTGCTGGGCGCCATTGGAGGAAAACGAGAGGGCAGCGTCCGGATACGCTTTTTGCACTTTTCGTTTGAAATGGTCATAGCTCATGCAACTGCTCCTTTCCGGGGTTTATCATTTCTTCTTGGGATACAGGAACGAGACACCTTCCTTGAGCTCCAAAACGCCTTTCTTTTTCATAAACGCCTCCAGGTCTCCTTCGTAGACCTGGATTGTCACGCCGTTTTGATCCCGGATGTAGTAAAACGTATCGCCAAAACCGTTCTTCTCTTTGGATATGACCTCCAGTGACGGCATCCATTCCCCCTCCTCCGTCAAGCCCGTTCCATAGCAAACAGGCGGCTGGACCGGACAAAAGCATCCGCCGCCGGACGGGATGTCGTACATGCGCATTCCTCCATAGACACGAAAAGAACCCCTGCGTACAGGAGTCCTTTTCGTGTAAAGTGATTAAGAGAAAAATAAACCCGAACTAATGCGTTCCACCCGTACCGAAGTCATCATACGAGGACAGGTTGGCATGGTAAAAAACGATATCGCCGTCCTTCAACTGGAACGTCACGCCGTACGGATCGGTGAAGCTGCGCTGGAATCCTTCCATCTGCCACTGGTTGTTCAGCGGTCCATGGATGTACTGCAAATGCGGGTTGTTCAAGTCCCGGTTGCGGATCGTCTCGATGTTAAAGTTGACGATGATAAACCCGTCGCGCATGAAAATGGGCGATTTGTCATCCAGCCGGTTCGTGCGCCCGTACTCAGCAAGGTTGAATCCTTTCGGCACGACATACGGCGCGGCGGGCAAGCTGTATTCTCCGTACCACTTCTGCACCGAAGCGTTGGCGCGCGCCGCATCGACGCCGGACGGCACATTCATGCTGCCTAAGAACGTCCGGAGCTGGGGCGGCAGCAGCATAATGTCATATCCTCCGACGTAGGTCGGTTTTTTGACGCCTTTCAGGTACTGGTCGATATACGCCTGCTTCGTGCCGGAACCGCCGTTCAAACTCCACAACGAGCTTGCCGTGTTGATCAGTTCCTGCTGCGGCACGTTTCTCAGCCGTGTATCCAGCGTAATATTGCGCCGCTCCACATCGTCGCTCGACCCGATCCGGATAAACTTCTCGTTCCCGGAGTGGTAGTAGAGATCAACTTCCTGCCGGTTCTTGCCTTTACTGTCCACAAAATAGAAGGTCGGAGTAATACGAATGCCGTCGCTCGAGCCGAACATATTCCCTTTCGTTTTGACGTCAAACTTGAAATGATACCCCGTTTTCACAGCCAAGTTTTTCTTTCCGTCTTCCGGGTGGCTGCCCTGCCGAACCGGCAGCACAAAGGGAGGCTGGTTGCCCCGCGCCGCGCCGTCAATTCCTTTCGTACCGACCCAATAGGCCTTTCCGGTAGGCGTGGCGCTGCCCTTTTGCGTCCGGAACACCGTTTCCCAATTGTAATCTGCGATGTCGGTGATGCGGAAATCATAGAGACGGCCAATGACCTCCACCGGAACAACCTGCGTGGCGACGTGATTGGCCACCTCCATATTGGCGTTCATCTGTGTGCCAAAAGAAGACGGCGGGCTGTTTTCCGCAAAGGTGCGGAACAGCACGTCATAGTTGCCTTCGTCGACCCATACCGGCAGGAAGAACGTCATTTGAGCCTGTCCGACCGGAATGGACGTCCACGTTTCTTTCGGAATGAACGTCGATTTGTCGGCGTTGTACACGTCAAACGGGAACCAGACCTGCTTGTCTTTCGTGTACTTCGCATAGTCCCGGTTGCCGTAACCTGGAATGTCCCGGTGCTGGCCGCTGGTCGGAACGGTAACGGTAAACGGCCGGTCCAAAATGAACGCCGACCGACCGGTAGCCGGTTGCGTCTTCTGATTGTGCGCCTTGTCGTCCGAAACGGAGGCATAGTTGACGACCGGCGTATGCACGGTAACGGTGTTGATCCCGTTGATCGGAAACGTTTGATTCGCCCCGCCGTTAATGCCTTTGACGAGCGAATAGAATATCGTACCCGAACTTGGCTGGTTGGCTTTGTTTACCTTGCCGGAATCGATCACGTAGCCTTTTTCGTACAGCACATCCTGTCCGATCATCGGCGGGGCCGGAATCGCTCCCGGCGCCGGAGCCTGTTCCTCTACCGTCCGGTTATCCATCACCGTCGTTCCATTGAAGACGAGCGAATCGTTTATCACCTTGATCTTGCCAATCGCCTTCTCGGCCTCGCTTTTCCAATCCTCGTTCGGAACGGATGGACGGCTGGAACCTCCGGAAATGGTCTGACCCGGAAGCGTCACATTCGAGTAGATCGGATGGGTAATATGCGCATCCAGCGAAGCATCGTGGGCCGCAGATACATTCGGCGGGGTGTAACCGTTCGGCTGAACGGTGACCGTTCCCGATGGCAGCGCATAGTTGGCAAATGTCGCTTTTTGAATGCCGTATACTTCAAGGCGGTTGATGACCCAATAGCTGTATTTGCGTTCGATCGTATAGCTTTTGGTCACCGTCTGCGTGTCCGAGCGGGGCACGGTTATCGTAGTCGGATTGCCATCCGCATCCGGAGGACCGGAACGTGTTTCCGTCCAGGTCAGCGTGTACGTTTTGCTCACTTGAATCGGATACTGCTGCGTGCCGGATATTTCGACAAACTCATTCCGGTACAAATACGCTTTCGACAAGGCATTCACATACAGGCTTTCGGAGGTCGGGATTCCTTTCAGCACATCGAATTTCTCTGCGCCGCGCTGATCCGCCCTGATGACGCCTGTTGCGCCCGGATCCATGACTTCTGCCTGCCTGGAATCGCCTGGAGTCGTATCCCCGCCATCCGATTTGCGTAACGTATGGTCCGTTGTGGAGTCGCCGGTATTCCCGTCCACATCTTTGACGACGACAGTCATTTGCACCGTCACACTGGAACCGGAAGAAAACGGGATTTTGATGGGGATCGTTTTGCTGGCGGATGTGCCGGTGAGCGATCCGGTCTTGTCACTGTCTTGCGCAAGCGCAGCATTTCGGATATCCGTGATTTCGTACGATTTCAGATTTTTGAGCGCTTCGGCTTCAAAAATAAAATCCCCGTCCACTTCGGCAACCGTTTTGTCCACCGTATCCGGCGCTTCAATCCGGGAGGTGACAATCACCGAGGAGGGGATTTTATAGATGCCGACAAAGTTGGAGCCGCCTGCCGCTACGGTGATCGATCGCTCCCGAAGCTTCGGGTCTCCTTTTTCCTGAATAAATTGCTTCATGTCCGGTTTATCGTTGTTGATAATATACGACCGGATAATTTCGTAGGTTTGGCCGTTATCGGTGATTTGCTGTTCAAAGGTATGGGTGGCCTCCGCCCCGGTCGCGTACTTACCCTTGTCCGTTTCCTTCAGCTTAGTGCCGTCTTCTTTCTGGTAAATGGCTTTGACCGGATTGTCCTGTTCCTTGTATTCGGCGATGATGTCGGCTCCGCTTAAATACACACTGATGTGCCGGTCGAGCAGATTTTCCTGTCCCTTTTCCCGAACGAACTTTTTATTCCCCGGATTGTTTTTGGATACAAAATACGACCTGACGATTTCATACGACTTTCCGCCTGACTCGAATGTTTCCTCGAACGTATGCTCGATCTCTTCCCCGGCTTTATAGTCGCCTTTATGGAATGTGCACGCCGGATCCGGAATAACGGCGCCCGTTTCGGTTTTACAGACGATATCGACCGGAAAATCCGGACTGTCATACGTCACCGGAACGCCATAATAATCGTCCAGATCGTCAGGATGCGCCCATGGCTGCGCCTTTTTGATTTCATCTAAGGTATAGTACGGCCCGCCGATTTTGTTCCCGTTTTGCGTAACGATCATGATGGCATATAGATAAAGTTGATCATTCTGCTTGATGCCTTCCATTCCGCTGTCTGTCAAAGCCTTCGTTACTCTCGTCTCCGGTACTTCGAAAAAGGTGGTGACCGGTGTTCCTGGTGCCGGATTTTGGGGATATTGATCCACTTGTTCCAGGCCCTCGATTGATGCTGAGCCTGTTCCTGTCGGATCGCAGTGTTTGCCTTTGGAATCATACGTACATATGGACGCATCTTCCCTGCGCACCGTCCAACCGACCGTTTTGTATCGAATCCCTGACGAAGCGGCCGTACTTGTGATGTTAAATGTTATTTTCCCGCCAGTAATTCGAACTTTAGGAACTTCCGCGTAAATTCTATAGGAAAAAAAGGACAACAAAAAGTGCATGCTAGCAGCATGCACAATCCCAATTTGATTCTTTTATTCATTTTTAATCAACCTTTCGGATGATACTATTAAAAAACAGGCTCGCTCCCGGACTCACTTTTAAGGTTTTTCCCCAAGTTCCTCCGACGTTCGTATCCATTACAATATCCGAATATCCCTCGTACCAAACTCCCTTTTCAAATGGAGTGTCGTTAGGAACCCATGTATCATTCTCCAATTTCATGTCACCGGGAAACCAGGTATCATAAACAAGTGTTTTGTGCTGTTTGAAATGATTAAACTTTATCCTGAACTTTGACCGAACGTTATACCCTCCGAATCCATCCTGATATATCATGGACGGTTCCGGATCGAGGTATCCCTCAATCACAATTTGATTATCCTTTACCCAATCGACATATTCCCGAGCTGCTTTCAGTTTCCCAACATTGCCGTCCGACTGCACCTCAGCCACCTTCTCAGCCCATGTGTCATCAATCGTCCTGTAGTCGACATTGAGCCATAATGCTCCGAATGCTTTTAACCGATCCATCCAGATGTCAATGTTTTCTTTCTTGAATTCGGGCCAACTGGCGTACATCTCCGCCGATACGGACCTTTCCTTGACATCGGGATGGGAAAACGGGTACTTCATCTCGTACATTTCATTCGGAACATCAGCCAAAATGTACGGATAGTCCTTCGCATTTTTCGGAAGGTTGGTGGTGCGAATCAGGCGTCCCCACTGATCGTACTTTCCCTCGGCATCTTCCTTTGTTTTGATGTGCACGGTTGCGGTAGCTTCGTCCCACTTGACTTCCGCGCCCAGCACTTCGCTCACAAACCGCAGCGGGACGAACGTTCTGCCCCCGCTTATAATCGCCTTTGTGTCAAAAGCGACTTCTTTATCGTTGACGAGTGCTTTGTTTTCGCCGATAGTAAGCCGAATGCGCTGATCGCCCCGTTCGATTGGAACCGACATCGTATCCGGCTCCCAGCCTACTTTGGCATTCATTTTTTCAGCCACAAAGCGCACCGGCACGAGCGTCCGGTTGTTTTCATCGATGAAAGCCTGCGCATCGGGAAACCAGATTTTTTGTCCGTCCATGACGACGCTCACAAACGCCGGGGCTTTCGCTGCCGCGTTGGATATCCCGGTCATAAGACCAAACGCCATCATTACGGCCAAGCTTGTGCTAACCCATTTTTTCACGCTCGATTCACTCCTTTTTTCGAGAATAATTGAGAATATCAGGAAAAAATCGACGTTGTGCCTCCATCATATAATCCCTGTGCCGACCTGTCCACCCCGTATCGCTTGAATTCCGATTTGAGCCGATCGCTCATGGATGGTTGCTGCATGACAGCGGCATATACCCTTTTTGCGCGGCCGCTTTTTCGCTGGCAAACGTTTCTTCCACCGGGTACGGGAACGCACAGGTATTGCGGTAATACACCTTTCTGCCGTCTTTAACCGCCCCCAGAATAATCGGCTTTTTCAACACCCGGCTCCCGCCAAGCGCGTAGTTGTTATACGTTTTCCGCCCCATCGGAATGCCCTGAACAAAAGCCATGACGCCGATATCGTTCACCGTATTGTTCCATTCCTCTTCGCTGATCGTCGGAAGCGTAAACGTATAGGAAATGCCGTTGCGTGAAGCATACTGGTTATGCCGGTTGATCCGGTACGCCAGCTCGTTTTGAACCGCATTTACAATCCTGCTGCGCCGCACTTGCTCGAACAACTCCGCATTGTGCAGCAACGGAATCGAGGATTGGATTTCCGAGCGAAAGCCCTCCTGCCATGTCCGGCTCCCGGCTTCGTATGCAATTACGTAATCGTCCAGCGTGAAGGATAAGCTGTTTCCCTGCGCATCGGCATATGCGTATGGCTTCTTTGATCCCCATACGGGACGCATTTCCGTTTCACCGGCTGCGTTCGTAAACTCTTCTTCGGCGTACACCCAAAAACCGTCATAGCCAATGACGATCACAGCCGGAATGTAGCGGTTCAGAACCCCCTGTGCGATTGGGTCTTCTGCAACACCAAAGTTCATGTACAGCGTCCGGTAAAACGTATCGATCGCTTCCTCCTTATTCACCCGCATCCGTTTAGCCGATTCATACCGGGCTTCCTGCTGTTCGTTGACGTTGATCAGCAGCGCCCGCGCCGCATCGTCCACCGCCGTATCCAGCGCGGCATCATATCGCAGCTCCGTAATCATCATCCGGCGCTGCGTTTCGGTATCGGCTCGATTGATCACATAGAAAGGAAGCAGAATCAATACCCCGACGATCGCCCAATTAATAATCTTCATTTCGCACCGCCCCGCCGTAGGGAATGAAGATTTTTTCATGTGGGCTGCTGGCGTTGTTCAGAAAATCGTGCAGGATCGTGCCATTCGTCCGGTTCGTGTTCTTTACCACCACATAAAACATATCCCCGACATGCAGCTTGTAGCGGCGCGACGGATCGTCCTTGCCCGCCGCGCTGTCCGGAAACAGCACATGGAGAATTTGCGCGTTGTAGAACCGGTCAAAGTGAACCTCGTATTCGTTCCGGAACGTCTCCGGACGCGCCGGATCGTCGTAAACCGGAATGTATCGCTTTTGCCCGTGCTCCATCTGCACATCGAATGTGTTTCCCGTTGCATGTATCGCTTGCAAGAAATCGTTATACATGGACGGGGAGATGAATCCTTTGTCCCTGACCGCATCGACAAACGAAGTTGTGGCCCGCAGGACAACCAGCTCCGACACGTCGTCTTGCTGGTCAAACGCGGCCGAGATCGGAAAAATATATAATAGAAGAATCGCGATGATCACCGCGAACACTTTCAAAATACTGTTCATCACACACCCCTTTCACCGCGACACGAATACGATTTGCTTAAGCTGTCCATCTGGCCCGCGCTCATAGGAAGGAGTATATCGGCCATTCAGACGAATGGCTGAAACAGCGATATCTTCCCGCTCCAGCGATGGGGCATACCGGGTACCGTCTACCACGACCTCCATTCCGATTTCTCCGATTTGGGCGATCGTTTGCAGCACTTCCGCACCGGACACGCTGCCGTCTCCGGTAATCGGGGAGAGCGTCGGCATTACGTTGCGATCCTGCGCTTTTCCTGATACATAAGCCGTATCCAGCGCAGCAGCGCCGCTTTGGAACAGCAGCAGTCCGGCAGTGGCCGCCATGACAAAGATGAGACAAGCGAAGCTCATGTCGATCATCGTGCGCACGGAATGACTCATCGGCGCACCCTCCTTTCTAAACAGCCAACCCGCCGAGCTTCAAGATGAGACCGGCGGATTGGCGCCGTCTCTTTATTGCTGCCGGAACACGATGCCGCGAATGACGTTGCTGCTGTCTTTGACAAGCTGGGCCCGAAACTTGCCGCTCGGGTTCACGTAGTTGCTGTCCGCCTCGTCTACCGTATGATCGAGCCGGCCGGGAGCAGGACCCACCACGGAACCGTACGTAATGCTGTCCATCGGAACGCCCGTATTGAGCACCTTGCCGTACCATTGGCCGGCCGGGTTTTTCCCCGTTACGATCTGAATGCCGAATTGATCCTGGTCGCTAAACTTGCGCAGCGCGTTCACAACCTGGCTTCCGGAAACGAGCGTATTGTCATAGACGGTAAACGCCGTCTGCGACAGCTCCGTCTGGATGTTGCTGAAATTGCTTTGCGCCGCTTTGGTCGATTCCTGCGCGGAAATAAACAGAACGACAGCCAGCGTAATAAGGGCAATGGCGAGGAAAATGCCTGCCGCCATCACAAGCGCTTTTTGCGCATTACTCATTGTGCATCAAACTCCTTTGCTTATTGGATTTTTTGAATCTGCTCATAATACACCGACATTTGACTGAGGCTGACATAGACGAGCGGGAATACCAGATAACCGAAAATGAGGGACATCATCGGCGCGAAGCCGATCATTTTCCCCCATCCCGCTTTCGTTTCAATCAACCGCTCGTAATCCTGCTTGCGCTGCTCCTGGGCGAAGGCTTGCTCGGATTCCAAATCATCGAATGCCTGCCGGATCGGAATCTTTTCCACCGCCAGTTGCAGCTTTTCCACCGTGCGGACAAACGGAAGAAACGGCGCTTGTTCCTTTAGCTCCTCAAGCGCCTGTTCCGGGCCATGCTCATAATGCAACAGGCAGTGCTGAATCGGTTCCTTGAAAATAAAGGAAAACCGCTCCATCCACTCCAGCAGGTGCTCCACCGACATCCGGTCCATTTCCGACAGCATGGCGATCACCGAATGGAACTGATCGACCTCGTGCTTCATCTCCATATGCCGCATCTGCCGCTGAAACAACAAGATGCCAACCGGAGCAAAGTAGCCGCCCCAGCCGGTCATCAGGGCGAGCATCACCTCCCACCACTTCAGGTACTCGCTGTTTAAAGCCTCCATTTTGTTCAGGATGCGCTGCGCGGCGGCGCGAAGCTGCGCCTCCTCCTGCGCAAGCTGCGGGTCTTTGCGCAGCTCGTCGAAAATCGCTTCCGAGAGCTTGGTTTTCACCCCCTTCACATCTGCCATGATCCGGCGATCAAGCGCCGCTGTCTGCCTGGCTTTCGCCTCTTCCTCCGGCGAAAGGCGGCCGAACATCGTTTCCGGCTTCACGGACGCATAAAGCAGCTGGTGTTTCGTCACCGCATGCAGCGTTACAAACAAACCGAGCACAAGCAGAAAAGAGAAAACGCTTATCGTCACGCGCTGCACAAAAAACCACTCCAAGCGGAGCGGCGAGTTCGTTTCCTTGAGCAGTATGGCATAGCGGGTGGCTTCCCGCGTGCCGGGTTCGGGAGAAATCCGGTCGATGACCCGGCGTACCCACGGAAGATCGTAAGCACGCTGTTCCCACGGCTTGCGCCGCCTTGCTTTGTGTTCACCATCCAATTCCCGCATGTTGCGAAGCAGCACATACGAGCAGAGAATGATGAGCAAGATGACCATTTTCGTGATCCAGCCGAGCTTGCCGGCGTAAAAATCGTCCATCGGAGGGAAGTAATTTCGCGCCCAACTTTCGACCGGCTTGGTGAACAAAATCGGGATGAGCGCGATCGCCGTCAGTCCTTGCAGCAAGTAACTGAGCTTCTCCCGTCGCAAAATGTCCAGATTCAGTTCGGTCGTCAGCTTCCCGAGCGCTTTCAAGTACAACGATCCGTTTTGCAGCGTTTTGTCCCCGTATTCCTTGACCAGATGCGATATGCCGGCCAGTCCCTTCAGAAAGCGGTTCGGAGCGACTTCATAGTACTGCTCCAATTTTTGTTCCGGATGGCTGGCGGTCAGCACCGCATACACTTCTTGCCCGTGCAAAGCCATTTCGTACGGAGAGGCTTCCGCTGCGTCGTAGATCGCTTCCTCCACCATGCCGTGTCGATGATAGTGATGCCGGACATCGGCCATAAAGTGGCGCAGCTGGCGGAGCAGCCGGTTTTCCAAACGGTGAACAAACACATCAGCAATCATGCCGTGAAGCGCCCAGAGACCGGTAAAGATCATGAGCAGCGTTATCGGGTCCCGCACAAATAGGATCAACGGCACGGCGGTTCCAAATAGGAGGCCCCATGCCGCAAGAGCAATCTTGATCGTCTCCAGCCGCAGCTTCCATTCGTCGTACGGTTGAAGCGCCGACAGCCGTTTGCGGATCGTCGTCAGATAGGTGCGAAAGAGCGGAACCCGTTCGCATGCTACATAAATGCGCTGCAACAAGCTGTGCACGTCATGCTTGCGGGTCGATTTGCCGGGAAGCCGCAGTTCCTCATATTCCCGGATCGAACCCGCGCCCGTATTTTTACGGGACAGCCATTGGAACAGCAGGACAGCGGCAAGAAAAAACACGACCGCCCCGCCAAGCACGAGGGATAGCAGCGATTTAAGCTCCATTACGCTCACCCCAATTCGCCTCCAGGAACGCTGCGAATGCCGCGCGATCCGGTTCCGGCATGTGCTCCCGCATCTCTTTCACGTTCTGGTCCGATATCGGATGCACCGCTACATACTTCCCATCCCGGAATTCGATCACATTCCGTGCTTCGTACAGCTTTCGGTCGGTGGAACGATGGAAATATTCGACAGCCGTATCCATAAACGCGGCCATCTTGTCTTCGAGCTTGTCCATCTGCCGGTATGGAACGGGATAATCCGTCTCCTGGTCTAGCGGGACGCATTCGGTAATCCGCTCAATGTAGCGGTGCCCGTTCACATCGCGTTTCAGATGAATGTCGAAATTGATGACGCTGATCACCTGCTGCTCGGCGACCTTTTCGTTCGTAAACACGCCGGTCTTCAGCAGCGAGTTCCTAAGCGAATAGACGAGGTCGCGGAATGTTTTGGCATGGTGGGTAAAAAGCGTGAACAGCGAGGCGACCTGCGCCATCTGGATCATCCACGCCGCGACCGGATCTGTCGCCACCTCGCCGAGAATGTTCACGGTGCCGTCCGTCTTTTTCTGGATGTCCAGCCCGTCCTGCCCAGAAATGGTTTCCGTCTCGCGGAAACTGAGGATATTGCGGTCCTTGTAGATTTTCCGCAAGTGAAGCTCGAAGCTCATTTCCTGCACCCGAATCGTAAAGGTCGCGGAAATGAACTTGACCATTGCCATCAGCAGCGTCGTTTTCCCGCTCCCCTGTGCACCAGTAATAGCAGTAATCCGTGCACCTTTAACCAGAAAGGCAATCAGCCCAACAGGGAGTTGGGCATTGTCGTTCCGGATGAGCTGCTCCAGCGTGGCGCTCTGCACATCGAATTTGCGAACAAAAAACGCCCACGATTCCGAAAATCGGGGGCGCAGCACAACGACGCGGGAGCCGTCGGCCATCTCATTCACTTTGAAGCCGTTCGCTTCCGACAATTGTCCTGGATAATTGTGCTTGTAGATGTTCTGGCAGACGCGCTTTAGTTCTTGCTCCGAGCCGAAGGAGAGGAAGCTGAGATGAATGGATTTCCCTTTGTAAAAAATCCAGACGCTGTCGTGGGACTTCGGTACTTCACGCAGCAGCGCATCTGCCTGAAACTCCCATTCCCCCTCCCATACGGAAGGCGGCAAACCGGACACACCGGCCGACACGCCGTCGATTTTCATATCCCGGATTTCATCCACGACGCTGAAGCCTTTGTATTGCTGGTAAATACGCTGCACCACGATTCGCAGCTTGTCCTCGAAATGCAGCCGCCTGGCTTCCTTTTTATAAATGTCGTGGATTTCCTCGGCAGTGATCCGGTACGATTCGGTTTGCCCGTCCTCTATCCCGAGCTTGGGCCGGTCCAGCCCGTATTTGCGAATGAGTTCGCCGAGCGCATCGAAACGGTACCGTTTCTTGTACTGATGCAGCAGTATCTCGAACTGGTCCTGCGGCGTAAGCTCGTACGGATCGTCGAACGGGATGATCCGGTTGATGTTCCCCTCGTCCAGTTGATACGTCTGCAAAAGAAGATCGTATAAAAACTGCTTTACATACGCCTTGTCCCGCAAATCCCCGGATGTGCAGCCGCGCAGCGCCTTCTTCAGTTCGGCCCTTTTGTTTTTCCGGCGCCGGAATTCCTCTTCGGACAAACCGAGATCATACAGGTTGCTGCTCGTCAGGTCATGCAGCGCCTGTTTCACGTACGCAGTCATCGCGTCAACGGAGTAGACCCGTTCCTCCGGCAGCTTCTCCAGCTTGCGTCCGCTCATGCGGAAGTACAGCAGCGCGGCCGAGAGCAGGAGAAGCATGAGGATGAGCAATCCGTTCAATAGCCCAAGCATCTGCTACTCCCCCTTCCCGCCGAAAAACGGCTTGTTGAATCCGGCTCGTTCGATGACCGCCTGCGCCAGCATCCGGACACACTGCATGAAAAAATGATTCTCATGGTCACCCGGCACGCTGCGGTTTCGAAACATGAAGTCAATTGCACGGCCATCCTGCGATGCATCCATGAACCCAGCATGATGCGGAACCGGATAGAGCGGGACGCTTGCCTTATGCTTCCTGGCGGTATTTTTGGCTGTGTGTTGGGAGTACCGATCGTACTGCCCCACAACAAGAACCAGCTTTTTTCCAAGCAAAAATTCCTCTTGCTGCTGAAAATACCGCTCCAACACGAAGTGGTTCTGGTTCAGGCTGACCACCACCAGATCGGCGTTTTCCAGCAGCGCCTGCGTCCATCCGGATCCCAAGCCGCTGCCGCCGTCGATTAGCGTCAGGTCGTAGTAGCGCCTCGCCGTATCCAGCAGCGGCAGAAGCACTTCTTTCATGCCGGGAATAAACGTTTTGTCGGCCTTGTTCGAACCCGGTAGCAGGTCGAGACGGTCCTTCAGCAGCGGCAATGTGTAGTCCCGAATCATCTCCGATGTCATCTTGCGGTTTTGAGCCAGCCGCGCTAAGGCATCAATGCCGGAGTCCGCAGTAAAAGCGGGTTCGCCCCCCGCCTGTGATCGCCACTTCAGAAACGCCTGTTCGATGACAGCGCGCCGGCTTTGCAAATGGCCGAGCAAAAGCATTCGGGCGGAATATTCGAGACCAAGCAGCGCGGCGACGGCGATCAGGTTCGTAGTGTTGCCCGTTTGTCCCGGCACCGGACTCCAGAAGACGACGCTAACTCCCACGGCGATTCCTCCTTACCCGTTTCCAAGCCGTTTTGACAGTTCGCCCGTTCATTTCGAACAGCGTCTTCGATAGGGACAGCACCGTCCGGACATACGCTCTGGACAGCTTTCTCACATCGATCCGGGCGTGATGCTGATTATCGATTTTGGCCGAAACATCCCTGTCATCGAGCGGAATGCGGAATACCGGATCCTGCCACAGGACAAGATCAGCATCGTAGTGCGAATGAATATACGCCTCGGTTATCGTGGACTGCACGTATGGGTAAATCAGCTTGAAAAGCTTCAGCGGCTGCGTGGCGGATTTCGCCAGACACAGCCGCTGCATCAATTCTGCGTTTTTCTTGAGCGACAATTTTTCGAAGCTGCTGCACCAGACGCGATGAGCAAACGCCTGCAACTCCAGCCCTTTGACAAATTCGGCATGATCCGTATCAAGCAGCATCACGTCGTAATGCGGCCACTTGCCTTCTGTTTGCTTCAAATAGCGATCCAGCTGGCCGTACGTAATAAACCCTCCAGCGACGTCCAGTCCTTCATACTCGGTCACAAAAGCGCCCGGACGCTCATCCGACGGCGGGAGATACCCTTGTACCGACTGCGCGACCGTCGAATCGACAAGCAGCACCCGCTGCCCGGCAGCTGCCAGCAGCTTGCCCAGCACAAGCAGCAAATGGCTTTTATCCGGCGCACCGAAAAAAACAACTTGTTTCATGTCGGCCTCCTTCCTTTATGAGCCGCCGGTCTTAGGCTGATCAAACACATCTTCGAGCCGATCCGTCTTGGGCGAATTGTTGACATGGTCCGGTGTCTGGGTCGATGCCGGCGTTTCCTTTGCTGGTTCGGACGAAGGCAGCACACTTGACGGTGTTGCAGGCTCCTTTGGATTCGATGTTGTTTGTTCCGCTTGATTATTTTGTCTGCCGGTTGATGCTGGAACCTGCTGCTGAATGCTCTGCCGGAATTCATTGTTTTGCTGCGTCGTAATGCGCTCATTTTGCAGTTGCTGCTGAACAGTGACGCTGCCGCTGATCACCCTCATTTTGTCCGTATCGCTCATTGCTTTCAGGTTGTTATCAAGCTTCGTGCGAAGTTGGCGAGCGAGCGCGGTTTTCGCTTCTTCCAAAATGTTCGGATCGCGTTCCATCAGGTCGAGCACCTTCGGGTTGGACGGGTAGTTGGCAACTGCCGCTTCCTGCATGCCCGGATCGACATAGGTGAGCGCGTACAGCTTGGCCCCTTGCAGATAGGCGTCGATGATGGCGCTGGAAACCATCAGGATTTCAGTTTCGTTCATTTCGTACCAAACGATCGTGCCGGACAGTTCCCGGACTTTCTTTTTGCTGAGGACGATAAAATCCTCGCCGGTCGGGAAGTTGATCCGCACATCGACAAACTGCCCTTTTTGCAGATTCGTCGGCAACTGGATGACATTAAATTCTTGCACCCTTAAATCCCTCGGAATCGGCTTGTCTTCAAACAGCATCGAAACGACGAGCTGCGTGTTCGGCTGCAAATCGATCTTGGTGATTTTGCCGACAGCCTCGCTTGGCTCCTTGAGGCTCCCGGTTGCCGCCTGAACGGCGGGCACCTCCACCGCTTTGACATCTCCCGCTTGTAGAGTGGTTCCAGCCGGAATGCTGCGGCTGGCCGCCAACACCCTTGTTATCGCCGCCTGTTCCCTCGACTCCCATTCCTTGATCTTCGTATCGTATTCGGACTGAAGCTGCTCCTCAAAGCTGGCTTGTTTCGCCTGAAAATAGAACACAAGGGCCAGCGCAAAAAGGAGCAGCACCAATCCTCCTGCGATGGATGCAATGATGACTCGTTTTTGTTGTCGGCTGTTCATGGCTTGTCATTCTCCTTTCTTTTTTTCGAAACGCGGGGTTATCGCTTTTCGTGAAACCAGTACGCGCGCGTGTACAGATCGACGCCTTCCCGTGTCGGGATGCCGGTGGTCGCTTGACCGTCACCCTTCCATCCAAGACGGTTCGCGGTCTCCACGGCCAGACGATCCGACGCCCCCTTATAAACTTCCGCTTGCGTTCCTTCGATCAGAACATACAGGCCGCCTCTGGCATTGATGGGATGGACTACTTCCGCTTCGAGCACTTTCATGTCTCTTTCACCGCCTCTCACGTTGTTTTCATATAGTTCCGGTTGGACAGCAAACGCCTGAGCAGGTTCCGCTTGTCCCCTGGACGCTCCGGCTCCACCCCCAGCCAACGGTCCGCAAGCTGTTTCACCCGCAGACGATACGGACTGCAAGGCGAACTTGCGATCCACTGACCGATTCGAACCGCCTTGCTGACCGTAGGATCTTCCGGCAATTCTAACATCACCGGCCACGGCAGGTTCTCGCGCCACTGCTCCTTGGGTGCCTGTTCCATAAGCCGGTTCCATATCATGTAAAGCTCTGGCGTCGGACGAAGGTTGTTGAGCAGCGGCTTCATTCGTGCAAGGCTTTTCATACTGGCCGGCTCATCGGTTGCCACTAGGAATAGCTGCTCGGCCTGCTCCAAAGCCAACTTGATCAGGCTGTCGAAATGGACAGGCGTATCGATCAGCACGATATCCGTTTCCTCATTCAAGAACCGAAGGACTGCTAATAGCTGTTCACGCTGCATCCGAAACGTACATGGCTGCGAAGGCGCGGCGACAATGGAAAAGCCCATCTTCGTTTGGAGAAGACAGGCTCTGCACGCTTTCGGATCATCGATCCGACGAACCAGATCGACGATCGTTTTATTCGGTTGTATTTGCAACATCGAAGCTACCGTACCGTGCATCAGATCCAGATCGAGGACGCAAACCCGTCGTCCTTCTTTTGCCAAAATCGCAGCCAGATGTAAAAGAAACGTCGTTTTGCCCACGCCCCCTTTGGACGCATAGACCGCCGCGATCGAAGGGAGATCCCGGCTTTTCGCAGAGGGAGGAAGAAGCGGCGTCTGAGCCGCGACCTGCGCAAACGGGTCATCCGGCCAAGTCTGTATTTTCTCGTCCGTTATCGTTGTTGGTCCCTTCGCCGGACTGGAGGGCGGCTCTTGTTCTTCGTCTTCCGTTAGAGGCGGCTTTAAGTCCCGCATAAGCACTTCATCCGAAGCCAAGGCAGGAGCTTGACCAATAGCAGGAATGGTCTTCGTGGAAGGATGTTCCGCCGATCTCTGCCGAGCCGCTTTTCGCTGTGACAGCGTACTGCTTGTGACCATATTCCTCTGGATCGCCTGTTCGGTTTCCGATTCGGCAACCGTTGATTCCAACTCACTGTCCTCATCCTGGATCGAATCGGCCTGTTCCGATTCCTGCGCACCAGACTCTTCAGCCATCAGTTTTAACCCTCTTACGTACTGCGGAAACGAAGCTTGCGCTTCTGTTTCTGTCCGATCCGTCGGATGATTTTCATTCAAGCGAAGGAACTTGGCAAGGACCCGGTCTGTTGCCTCTTCCTGCGTCACTGTTCCGGCTGCGCCGAGCGATGCGAGTTCCTCCTCCGTCAACTGCAAATCGCCGTCTGTCAACAATACAATGGGCAGCCCTTGCTTTTGCATCAGCCGGACATATTCCTTCCATCTTCCGACCGCCGTATCAATGACGACAAGCTTCGTCTCCCCGGATATCCGCTCCGGATCATGAACGAATTTGATGTCATAGCCCGATCTTCGCAGCCGCTCGGCCCACGCTTGCCGACGACGCTGGTGAGGACGAAACAACACCACCTGCAAATCAAACACCTCCTCTCCAACCGGCCGGTGATTTCAAAGTTGTTTTTTATGATTCTGCCTCGAATCCGGTAAACACGCCTTCCGAATACTTTTTCGGATTTTCCCGGATCCACTGGGCCGTTTCGGGATACCCAAGCTTGTCAGCCCAATGAATGACTCCCGGACGATCGAGCATGTTGACCGCCCCAAGCCTGCGCACCGCCTCCAGTCCTTCCAGCACCTTTTTCGGGACTGTCACCATGGTCAACCCTTCCTTTCATCCAATTTTAGTCCCCGGTAATAGACATCCAGTTTGACGCGGCTCGCCACATAAAACGCATACTTTTCCGCTTCCTGGTACGTATCCCGCACATCCATTTCCTGCGTTGATCCATCATGCTCCAGCACAACGGCAAACTTTCCGCCTTTCGGCTCGATGCGAACCTGATTATTCATCCCTTGTCCTTCCTTTCTTTAACCCCCGGCTTATGATCGATCGGCATCTCTGCAGCGGGCGGATAATTGGAAATGAGCAGTTCCTTTGCCGGCTGCCGCCCTTTCAGTTGTTTGGCGATGGTGTAGCGCGTTTCCACTTCCTCAATCACGTATGGCGCGTACCATTCCCGGATGAGCGGGTGGTCGTTGATGCTGAGTAAAAACTTGCCCTTGATGCCGCCGAGCAACTCGCGCAATTTCCGGTGATGCGTTTCATCGAACTTGTACAGGTAACCGGAAAGTCCGAGATACGGCGGATCGCAATAAAAAAAGCTATCCGGCGAATCGTATCGCGGGATAACTTCTTCGAACGACCGGTTTTCGATGTACACGCCGATCAGCCGCTCATGCGCCAGTTTGAACTTTTCCTTGACCTTGCTCAGGTCGTAAGCCGGTTTGGTGCGGGTGTACCCCCAATCGTCACAGTCGTTGTATTTTCCGCCGAAATGGGAATAAACCCGGTAATAGAAATCGTAGGCGCGGGTAACGGGATCGCGCTCCTCGTCCCGCCGGTTCAGGATGCGCACAAACTCATCGCGGGCATACAGCGCCCACTCGAACCTTTTGGCGAGCGCCTCCCAATCTTCCTGAATGACTCTGAAAAAATTGACAAGCTCCGCGTTGATGTCTGAATACACTTCCACCTTCGACCGTTCTTTTCCGAACAGCACCCAGCCCCCGCCGCCGAACACTTCAGCATACAGCACATGCGGCGGGAAACGGCGGATAATGTCCTCGCGCAACCGCGACTTGCCGCCTTGCCAGCGAATCGGACTTTTCAGCAATGGCGATCCTCTCCTTCGTTTTTTGTGTCGGGCTCTATCGATCCGGCTCCGAGCGCCGCAAGCTGCGGAATCGAATGCCCGCAATAGTAAACCTCATCCTCGGGCACGCCGAGCAAGCGGGCGTATCCCAACGCATGGCGCACCGCTTCCCGCGCGTTCTCCCGGCTGCCCAATGCGTACACGTCCTTCCCCGGCTCGACGCCAATGACCTGATACGCCCCCCGGATCTCTTTGACATACAATTGCAACTGCCGCACGTTCACCCACCTCTTCACGGATTGCAAATTCGTTTTAATACAAATCGTTTTACACAATGGATAAAGCGTTGGCGATTTGCCGCGCCAGCGCATGAGCCAGCTTGGGCGGCACGGCGTTGCCGACCTGGCGGTACTGTGCGCTCAAGCTGCCGTAAAACACGAATGTGTCCGGGAAAGATTGTATCCGGGCGCACTCGCGCACCGTAAAACGCCGGGGACGGGTCAGCTCCGGATGATAATGCGCCCCGGCATAAAAACCGGCATTCGCCGTAATGGTCGGATTCGGTTTTTGCCACGAACCGACTTTTTGGCGTCCTTTGAGCCCCCGGATCCTTGTCGGCATGGCCGCTTCCAGCGCCTCCAGCGGGATAACCCCGTCCGCATCCGCCAGCGAAACCAGATGCAGAATGTGCGCCGGATCCGCCGGCACCGGCCCGTGATTCGGATGCAGCCCCGCCGAACGGCTGTGCGCGGTAATCGTAAAGGAAGGATCGTCCCATCCCGCCCTGCGGTTCGTCTGATCATAGCGGCTCTCTTCCCGCACATTGGGAAAAAGATGACCGGCATGGTTCGGCAGCATCCCCGGATGGGCGAGATCGACATCCTTCGACAAATGCGCGGTTACCGTTTTGCACGGCTTCTCCCAGTCCTGCACCTTGCAGTCGAACATCGCCACGCCTTTCCCGGCATTGCGAAGCCGGTTCTCCATCGATACCGGACGGGGATTGGACAGCGTATGATTCATCAGCGCCGTTTCGTCCTCCGCCGGATCCGGCAAGTCGCCGATAGCATCGCGAAGCACCGGACGCGAAGGATCGGGCGGAGGCCATTCAAAAGCGACCTCCAGATCCGACCGGAACCCGACGATAAACACCCGCTCCCGCGTCTGCGCCACGCCGTAATCCCACGCGTTGAGCAGTTTCCATTCCAGCCTGTAGCCCGCCGCCGAAAATAGGTCGCGTATGGCGTCAAAATGAATGTGCTGCTTTTTGCTCAGCAGCCCTTTCACGTTTTCCATCAGAAAAAATGCGGGCTGCGCTTCCTTGAGCAGCCGGGCGTATTCATACGGCAGCAGGTTGCGGACATCGTCCGGATCGTGGTTTCCGGCCAGCGAAAACCCCTGGCAGGGAGGTCCGCCGATCATGCCCAGCACCGTCTCGCTTCCCGCCAGCTCGCGGAGCTTGTCTCCCGTCAAACGGGCGACGTCTTCCTTGATGGCCAGCGCCTGCGGATGGTTGCGCTCAAACGTAAGCAGCGCGGACGCATCCACATCAATGCCGACACGGATATCGAACCCCGCTTGCGCAAAGCCGCAGGATAACCCTCCCGCGCCGCAAAACAAATCGATGCACGGTCCCCAAAGCTGCATTACAGTCACCTCCCGAGTGCGTAAACGGGCGCAAAAAAACGTCTGCGCCGCGAACGGGACAGCCGTTATCTGAACTTGTATGCTTCAATACTCCCGGGGCAGCAGCGCCGTAATGACCCAATGATTGCCGTAATCATCCGACTTCACCCAAACTTTCTCCGGCAGCTTCATTTGCAGCTCGTCAAGCTTCTTGCCATTTCCGTCGCTGACAACAACGCGGTCTCCTTGAGGTTCAAAAACGAGAAAATCATGCTTGGGCAAAAACGACTCCGCTTTCCGGAAGAACAAATTCATGACGATCGGCGGCAAATTCAAATGTTGCACCCCGCGCGTCATTACTTTTTCAGTTGGTTTTCCCATGCTCTGCACAACTCCTTTGGTTGTTTTTTGAAACGAAAAATAGCCCTCCTATTCGAGAGCCATGGAAATGATCTGATTGTTACTGCTGCTTAGGAACAGAAGGGCGCCGAATCCGTTTGTTTAAACCTCTCCCAGAACGCTTCACGATCTGCCTCACTTGAGAACGTTACGGTCAAATACCCCTTTTCAGCGGCAGCATCCAGTTCCCGTCCGATAATATTTCCGCCGCAGCGGGACACGTCGCGGGCATAGGCGTCCAAATCGCCCCGATGCTCGCATTCGCGAAAGCGGAGCAGTTGCTCCAACATCTGCGTTCACTCTCCTTCGGTTTAATCATTCCAATAGTTTTGCGGGTCCTCCGATTGTCCATTTTGCGACATGCCAAAATGAAGATGCGGTCCCGTCGATTTCCCCGTGCTTCCCACCCAGCCGATCACCTCGCCGCGCAGCACCTGCTGACTGCGGCGGACGCCGATGACCGACAAATGGGCGTATAAGCTTTGAACGCCTCCGTCATGCTGCAAACGGACGAGATTACCGTACCCGGAGTTGCTCTTGACCACCTGAATGACAATCCCGTTTTGGGTCGCAACGACCGGCGTGCCGCGCGGCGCGGGGATGTCGATCCCGTCATGAAACGCGCCGGGTTCGCCCGACACCGGGTCGGTCCGTATGCCGTACGGACTGGAAATAGCTTTATAGCCAATGACCGGCCACAGCCAGTTTCGCGGCATGACCAGCATGGCGGCGTACTCCGCTTCCTTTGCCCGAACGAGCGCCGCATCGTTGGGGTTTAAAAACCACGCTTCCAGCGCCGCATCCGGATCAAGGGTGGACAACCGCAAATAGTCGGCGAGCGAAAAGATCGCGTCAAACGGATTGTCCGGATCGATCTTGCCGTCACCGTCGCCGTCCGTCTTGTACGCTTCCCACAAGAGCCGGGGAAAGCCCAAAACGCCGGTCGTATCGATTCGTTTCGCTTGTTCGGCTCCGAAATCGGTCGTGATCTTGTGAATCGCCGCCAGGCGCGCCCAGGAAGCCTGTTCGTTTTCGGCCCGGAGATATATCGGCAGCAGCGGAGCGGGAATATCGAAGGTCTGATTTTCCGGCACCGGAATCCCTTCCATGGAAGAAGAATCCGACGAACTGACCAGCACGCCGAGCAGCGCAAAAACGAGCAGCATCGCTAAAAGCGCGATCGCAATGCCGGCAGCCCCCAGGCTTCCGACTACCCACCAAAACACCTTTTTCTTGACCAGGCCGCTAACGTCCATGAGGATCCCTTGCCTGCGGCGAGTCCTTTTCCCGCGCCTCTTTCAGCGCGGCCTCCGCTTTGGTCAAAAGCGGCCGGCACGATTCGTCGCCGTTTTGTATTCGCCGCCTCAAGTCGGACACGAGCGCTTCCCAATCCTTTACAACATCCATCGTCATTCCCTCACCGGCAGGCTTGCCGCCCGATTATGCCTTCTCGTATTTGTCTTCCATGACCGAATCCTCCAGCACATAGCTGTTAAAAACGATTTCCAGCGCCTTCTTTCTCGAATGGGATTTCGAAACGAGATCGTCGACCGCAAACCGGAGGAACGCATCGCGTCGAACAAGACGTTCCATCTTGTTCGGATCAAATGAAATCGAACGCATGTCTCTGCCCTCCTACCTTGCCGAATGATTTGCCGTTTCCGGCATGACGTCTGCCGGCACGTAAACGCCTGTCGGTTTCCATTCCCGGCAACCCGCTTCCCTCACCCATACATGCCGCGACGCGGATACGAGAAACTCGACGTCCTTGAACCGGTTCCTTCCCCGGAAAAACAACCCGCGCTCCCGAATCTCCGCAAAGATGACGGTCTGCGCCAGAAATTCATTTTGCAGCCATTCCGCGATCCGAACCATGTCCTCTCCTCCCGTTTTTTACTTCAACTTGGAAATGATCTTCTTCGCGGCGTCCTTCGCTTTCTTCGATCGCTCCTTCGCGTTGTGCCACGACTGCTTCGCTTCGCCCACGTGATACACAACCTCTTTTTTGGATGTTTCGTACATCTCGTGCGGCGACGGAGCTTGAAAGATGCCGAGCAACTGCTTCAAAATCTTTTTGCGGAACAAAAACGCGCAGAAGAACAGCAGCGCCACAAAAATTTGCTGCAGCATCAGGATGCCGGAGCCGCGCGCCACGATGTCGGCGACGAGCAGCGTAAAGCCCAGGTAAAAGCCGTAAATGACCTTCGTGCCGAGCACGCCGATCAGCCAGCCGACCCAGCGGCGCACAAATACGAAACCTCGCTCCGGAAACAAGCCGAGCAGCAGTACGACCGGCGCGAGGATAATGATCGCCAGCGCCATCTCCTGCGCCAGAATCAAAATAAGCGATATCGTCCCGACGTAGAGCAACAGCGTCAACGTGGCGATCAGCGACAGCAGCGCCACCAGACAGCGGATGCCCGCCGAACCGCCGGCGAACAAGTACGGGACGTCCGCATGATCGCCGTGGCCGATTTTCGCATCGCCCAGCACCTTGCGCAAAATATCCCGCTGCGTCATGCCGGGCGCATACTGCCGCATCCAGTGCGACCACGCATCCCCGGCCTGAACGCCGATGGTTACCTCCTCGTCCTCCGCCCGGTCCAGAATCGCTTCGACTTCCTCCGCCGTCATGCGCACCGCGCCTGCGTCCTGACGGTTGAACTGGCCAATCAGCCACGGCCGGTCGACAAACAGCTTCCACAGCCGGTTGGACGTCGCCATAAGCTGCTGATCCGCCGCATTCGCCAGTCCCTCCCCCCATTGTTCGCCCGTCACGCGCTGGTACGGCGCGGCCAGGGAACCCATCGTTATTTGCGTCAGCTTGTCCATCGCCTGCGACACCGCGCGGATGCTCTGCCCCGAATGCGCGAAAAACCAATAGCTGCCGACGAGCACGACAATCGAGCCGATCACGCCGGACATCAGCCGCGTCGTCTGGTTGTTCCAGTACCCGACCTTGACCATCCATGCGGCGAGCAGCACCAGCGCCCACGGCAAAAACTTGGTGAAGATGCTCGTTCGCAGCCCGTCCATAATGGGGAGAATGAGCGACAGTTGTTCGTTGACCAGATCGGTGTGAAAGCCGAGCTGCATCAGAAAAATGCAAAGGCGGGTGATGAAGGCGCTGAGCATAAACACGACGTTGGCGACCCAGTTCAGAATGATCGGAAACGGGTTGTTCAGCTTCGGCTTCCATCCGGACCACTCCACAAGGTCGTAGCCCAAATCCCAGGTGTAGTGATCCGTCGGATACTGGCGGTAATCGAGCGTCCGGTCGCCGGGCTCGATGCCCATCTCGCTTTCGCCCGGCAGCAGCTGGTCGAGCATATCTTTGGGCGCTTCCGCAAAAACGGCATCCGGATTTGCCAAAGCCATGAAGCATGCGATAAACACCATCAGCAAAAGCCCGCAGCGGCATCGTCGTCTCAAATCGTTTCCCTCCTTTCCGCCGTCATGCGATCCGGCGTCGTATTGAACACGGAGAGCAGATCGTCCGGCGTCGGCTCGATATGCACCCGCCCGATCCGGCCGGTAATGTCTTTCATGTAGCAGTCCCCCGCTTTCAGCTCACGGAACGCCTGGATCATGTCCTCATCGTCGGGATCGAGTCCGAGCAGCGTCAGGTTGTCCGCAATCGCCCGAGGGTCTTCCGTCCGGAAACAAAAAATGGAGCCGAGATTGTTTCTCGTCTCCTCGTCAGCCACATCCCCCGGATTTTGGGTCGCCAGCAGCGGGACGACCTGAAAGGAACGGCCCATCCGGATAATCTCATCAATGAGCAGCGCGCCCTCGGGAAAAGCTTTCAGCATCCAGCTTTCATCGATGCCGAACATTTTGAGCTGATCGTGCGGGCTGTAAAACATGTACTCCCGTCCGAGCGCGGCGACCAGATACATGATGCCGAGACCGAACCGCTCGTTCGGCGTCAGCGCCGTATGCAGCCGTTCGCTTCGCTTCTTCGGCAGCGGCAACCCCGCCAGCGTAATGACGATAAACCGCGCGCCGCTCAAGTTCGCGTTTTCTTCCCCGTCTCGGGCGAAAATAAACTTTCCGAACGGGCTGCGCGAGTACGACTGCAGCCGGTTCATGCAGCGGCGGGCTTCCACCCGGATCGCTTCCACCGGCGAATCCGCCGAAACCCGCTCCAGCTCCTGCATAAAGGTGTACAGATCGCGCTGTTTCTGCTCGAACGTCCGCTCGACGGCTTCCATGATCGCGTCAGCCCGCTCGTCATTGCGGGTCCCCTCCAGCAGCAAGCTGAGGAAATCCAGCACAATGCCGTGCGCTCGGTCCTCGCTTTCGGACATCCGGAACGGATTGAACTTCGTCGCCGAATCCGCCGAAAAGTTCAGACGCACCATGTTTTGACGGATGTCCGGGATGAGCGCAAAGCAGCTGTCCTCATCCTTGGGATCGATCGAGAACACGATGCCGCCCTGGTTGTAGCCATGGTAGAACAGCGTCTTTTTCAGCACAGACTTCCCCGATCCGAGCGTACCGACGATGACGATCGCCCCGGAACGGTTCAGTTCCTTGGACATCGGCCGCTTCAAATCGAGCAGCACCGGGATGCGGTGCAGCGTCCGCCCGATGTAATCCCCGTCCGGATCGCCGATTTCTCTTGAACCGTGCAGCATGGCTGCAGCCAGAAACTTCGGATCCATCGGGATCCGGTTTTGCTTGTCCATCGGGGAACCGGGCAAAAAAAGCCGGAATGCCAGCACCTGATCCGCCGGGGAGCGAACGGCGCGGATTTGCTTGGTCGCATACAATTGCAACAGCTGCGCCGCACGTTCCTCCAGCTCCTTGCGGGAAGAGGCGGATACGTTGAGCCACGTCGACGCCCACACAAGCGGCATTCCTTTTTGCAGCTTGTTCTCCAGCACCCTTCCGCGCTTGCCAGCCCATTCCAGCGTGATCGGCGTTTCCTCGGACGCTTCCTTGTATTCGCGGCGCTGGTCTTTCAACACTTTGCGGTTGCGCTGCAAGCCGCCCGCCGCTTCATGCGGCGTCTGCACCTGAAAGTGAATGCTGACCTCGGCGGGAAAAGGCAGGTCTTCGAGCGCATACAGCCACTCGTCCCCGATGGTTGAAATCTCCTCCGGCACATCGACGACCGAGAAAAACGCTTGAAAGCTTTTCCGGCTGTCTTCCTCCCCATCGTCATGATGCACGATCCACGTCTTCATTTTTTCTTCGCCGACAAGGTCGGCGGCAAGCAGTACCGGCAATGATTTTTTCGGGCGCAGCAGCACCTTCTCGCCCTTCACCCGCACCTCGCGCATCGTCTCCGGCGTCAGCGTCAGCTCCGGCTCCACGGCCAATCCACGAAAGAAGCCGCGCCTGATCAGCCACTCGATTTCCTGCGGTCCGCACCGCTCGCCGCCCAAATGATGGTTTACCTGATTGAACTGCAAGCTTTCTGCAGACTTCGCGATGTTCAGTCGCTCGATCTCCAGTTCCCCGCGCTGGCGGTACCAGAACTGTTCCTGGATGTTGCGGCCGAACGCGCCGGCCCATTCGCGCAGTGTTTCGCCCGTCTTGCGCAAACCCGACAAATCCACTTCCGGAAACTGCTTGTGCACGGCGGATAGCTGCAAAATCAAATAAAGCGATCGCTGCCACGGCCGCCGCTCGGCAAACCGCTGCATGACCGCTTTCACATACCGTTCGTATTCCGCGCCCTGCCCCATTCGCCGCTGTTGCCACACGCCAGCGTCCATCATCCGGGTGACGGATAACAATTGGCCGCTGCCATGGTAGCTGTGCAAAAACTGCTGCATCTGGCTCACGGCGCCGCGCTTTTTCTCCGGCGACTGGTACGCATACGGTTTCAGCGGTATGCGGTACACCGCCCACGGTTTCAGCAGCGTGTCAAACAGGAGGTTTTGTTCCCAATACAAAACCGGAAACTTCAATGCGTCTCACCCCCCTTCAAAAACTGTTTTCATCGGATCCGGATGTGGCGGCGGCATATCAATGAATGTCGCTCCGTTTTCGAACCTTCCATATCTCCAAATGTTTATCTCTATTCTCTCTTTCAACTTGCACCGGAGCGGATGTCATCCATGACATCGACCGCCGCGATTTTCCTTCCAGCACCACTGGCGGAACGACCGCCCGTTTGGACGGCCGTATCAGCGGCGTGACATGAAGTTTTCCGCTTCGCCCGCGCCAGCGGATGCGCACGTTTGCGGGAAGGCAAAGCGTCTGCAATCCCTCGACCGTCCCGTGTAGTTGTCCGCTGCTGCCGCTCCATGCCTCGCCGCCTTTTGGCAACGAGATCCGTTCATACGGCCGGCACCGGCCAACAAACCGGATCCTGTGTTTCCCTCCGGGTTGACGGATCGCCTGCCAGCGGACAAACCATTTCGGCCGCACCAAGAAATGCAGGATGTCCCGAACATAGCGCGGCACCGTTTTCCCCGCCGGATCCAGTTTGACCGTGTAGTATGCGGCGGCAATCGGCCCGACAACCATCGTGATCGTGCGATCGATGGGAAGCAGCCATGAGAGCACCGGAAACACGTAGCAAAAGATAAAAAACACGCCGATATACACAAACCAGAGCACGACGCCATCCTGCCGGATCGGCATCCACAATCGAATGTCGCCGATATGGTAAATGAGCGGGCGAACCCGATACAACGCGCGATACGATTCCGTTTTATCCTCGTCCATCCGGCTTCACCCTCCGGTTGTGTCCGTAAGCCCTTCCACGGAAATGCCGAGCGTCTTCAGCACATAAAGCGCCAGGTACTTGGCAATGCCGGGAGCAAAGACGAAAATGCCCAGAATGACCGACAGCATAATGTGCGACCAGAGCCGGTTCGTTTCGCCGCTGGCATACATTTTCACGCCCCGGTAAATCGCAATCGTGAGAAAAATGGCTTGCAGCAGCCGTTTGATGACGAGCAGACCGGTATTGACGAAATCCCCTTCCACATTTCCCACCCCCTCAATGAACTGGATAAGTCGTTTTACTCTATGCTCCCTACAAAAAACTTCCGGTTCTCCTCCGTCACCGCCAGCTTCCACACCTGCGTCACACGAAAACCTGTTGCAGCATCCTGCGCGGAAAACGTAACCGTGACCTTGTAGGGTCCGGTTCCGGCAGCCTCCAGCCGCTCCAGCGCGATAAAGCGAATCCGGCCTTCGAGCGGCTTCAAGTTTGCGCCGGTCGTGACGTAGTTGAACAGGCTGTCCGCGTCCTTGCCTTCGCACATCGCTTTCAGAAAGCTTTCGATCGCCGGACGCATCCGCTGCTTTACATCCGCAGATGCCGCCGGTTCTCCGCTTCCCATTTCCGGAACGGCGGGCGGCTCCTGCGGCGGGCGGAAGAGCGGCGGCGCAGCCACCGCAGCGCCTTTGCCCACCTGCGCCCATACGGGCACATCGACTTCCCACACGACCCGTTCGGGATTCGCCGCGATGACCCTCACGCGAACCGAATAATTTGATACCCCACTAGAGGACGAGGACACGAACTCCGCCGCGATCACTTCCTGCCGTTTCGTTTTATGTTCCGCCTGAAGAGCCGCAACGCGTGCGAGAGCATCCAGATTGACATACGGCTTGAGCCGCTGCATACGCGCTTCCGGCAGTTCCTCGCCGTCCCAGCGCATCCACTCGCGGGCAAAGCTGAGCGCCGTATGGACCGCCATTTGCTGCTCCATTGTCTTCTTGAGGATGGCCGGCGTCGGGTCGGGTTCCGTTCTCAAGAGCGTGGAAACCGCGCCCAGACAGGAAACGATCAGCATCGCCCACAGCAGCAGCTTGGGCAGCAAACGAACATCCAACCGCCTCACCTCCTGTTGATGATGGGGGGTAGCTCTCTGGGCTGTTTTCCGAGCAGCAGACAGGCAAGATCGGTCTGGATAGGCAAAAGCGGCATCTCCCTCAAGCTCCGGCATTGTCCGCCGCAGCCCAGCCACTTCGCCGCCCCCGGTCCGTTTTGTTTCCACTCGCTTTCACTGATGGTCCATACGTTCGGCAAACGGTCATGGCTGAACGTTCCCTTTCGCAGCGAATCCCATATATCGATCAGCGTTTTCGGGCGGCTCTCGATTTTGGTCACGAACAGCACGTGCACCACTTCCACCTTCGGCCATATTTTCGGGAGCAGCGTTCCGTAGTGAACCATTTTGTCTTTTAAGCGCCACAGCGTTTCGGTGCCCGTATCGTACTCCAGATGAAAGGCCAGCCTTCCATGGTCCGGAAAGCGGTACATGCCGAACCCGTCCGGTTTGACCGGAGCGGCAGCTTTTCCCGTCGGTTTTGTCTGCACATACCGTTCGGCAGCCGACCTCGGGTCCAGCCATTCGATCATCCCTTCTTCCGCTCGGGAAAGGCTATGGCGGATCAAATCCGTGAAAAAAGCGTTCGTTCCATAAAAATGCTCAATCTGTACCGGTCCGGCTTCCCACGCTTTCGCCCGATACACCGTTTCATCCCCGACCAGACCGGCCGCCCCTCTTGCCCCCTTGGCCGTTAAGGTATATCCGACATGGTTTCGTTTCAGAAAAGGAAGGCGGATGGGCCGAATCACTCCGGTCTCTTTCATTTCACAGACGATATTGTAGATCGTCTTCGGTTTGTAGTTCAGGCTGAGCGCTAATTGCTCCGCCGTCAGCAACGTGTGCCGGTACAGCATCACCTGCGTTTCTTTTTTTGCTTCGTAGTACAAATGCGGAGTCTCCTTTCCATCGGGGCATGTGGTGAGTTAGTCGGGATCAGGGTTTCGCCCGGCTTGTGCGCCGCACCGCGCGATTTCGCCTTTTGCAGAAGCGGCAGTTTTCCCTCGAACTTTCCCTCCTTGCTTCCCTCAAACTTTCTCTCCAAGACGCTCTCCAACATTCCAGGCGCGATGTCAACCAAAAATTGGCAAATCGGCCGCCTCCGGCATACCGGAGAGACCCGAGCGCTTCATTTCCTGCTCGACCGCTTCCACAGCACGTCCGTCCTGCTCGTCCGAATGCGCCCACGCCTCCTTGATCCAGGCTTCATTCCGGATCGGGACGACATCGTTTTTGACCGTGAACAGCTCGAGCCGTCCTTCGCGGCCTTTCGTGCGCACGATGGCGTGAAGCTCGGCCAGATTCATCAAATCGGCGTTCGTGACTTGCGGCTTGAGCCAGCGCGACAGCTTGTCCGCGTCCGGCCCGCCGAGCTGCAGCAGCATGAGCGTGCCGACGTTGCCGAGAATCGCCTCCAGAATGCGATCGGACAGTTGAGACAAATACTGCGTGGCCAGAAACAGCGACAAGCCGAACTTGCGGTCCTCGGCCAGTATTTTGGTCAAAATGTCCGTCGCGAACAAGTGCATTTCATCGGCAAAAAAGAAATGTGCCCTCGATTGATGCTGCGGCCGCTTGCGGCAGGTAAAGTGGTAGTCGATGAAAAACAGGCTAGCCAATATCTTCAGCAAATCCGGCACGCAGCCGGATCCGTCGATCAGCACGATCCTGCCTTCGTCCATCACTCGCCGTGTGTTGATGCTGCTGTGAAGCTGTCCGAGCATCCGCCGCGATGTCGGGTACGTCGTCAAGGCACCAAGCTTGTTCAGAATCGGACCGAGATGCTCGCCCACGTTTTTGATTTGCGCAAATTCCTCCAGCCAAAAATGCCGCAAATGCACGTCCAGATCCGGCAGTATTTTTTTACGGTATGTCTCGTTAAAAAAGATGTCGATTATGCCGAGCACCGTTTGCGGCGGCACGGATAACAAGCTGAGCACGGCGTTGCGGAGATAATGCTCCGCCCGCGGCCGGGAGCCGGGAAAAAGCTGCTGCAGCGTCGTGACAAATTCCCCGGTCAGGCTTTCCCGCATATCCGCATGCGCCTCTTGAAACAAGTTGAAGCCGCGCGGCCGGTCGGTGTGTCCCAGCGGAACAATGTGCAGTTTCGGGTACAAACTTTTCGGAATATAGCTCAGCAATGTTTCGATCGCCCCTCCGTGCGGATCGAGAAACGTAAAGCCCGGTGCTCGGTCCGGCGAACGCTCCAAGTCTTCCACCATATTCGTCATAATGGAGAGCAGTGTCGACGTTTTCCCCGATCCGGTCGTTCCGGCAAGGAAAGCGTGCTTCAGCATCTGGTTCACCGGCATGCGGATCTCTTGATCCGCGCCTGGCACGTTGCTTTTTCCAATAAATAGCCCGTGGTTTAAGCCTACAGGCGCAGGTACGATTTTGGCATGCATCTTCTCCATATGCGCGGCAGCCGGATCGCCAAAGGCGGGTATGCGAAGCCAGCAGCCGAGCTCCTCCGAGGTAAACAGCAGCTTCTTCGACGGCACGCCAGGCGCAAGCATCGCTTTTTTTCCCCGAACGGGACGCAACACAATGCCGTTACCGCTTCTCATCGACTGCAGCATGTCGTTCATCGTGTGCAGCCTCGCTTTGGCCGCATGCGATCGAATGAGCACGCGAAATCCCGTCCACAGCCCGATTTCGTCCTCGTCCTGCTTGCTCTGAAGCGAACGCATGACGTTCTGCTGATGGGCGGTCAGTTCTCGCGGCCCTCGTTTCTCCTTCTGGTTCGTGTTCATTTCCCGCCAGATCGCTTTCAGCGACACCGGCTCGTTCGCCGGGGAGCGCAGCCACGCTTCCGCTTTGCGGACACGGCGTTGCAGGAGGCGCTTGCCAGCCGGCGCAAACGCCAGCTCCAGCCATACCTCCTCGCCCGCTTTGAGCTCTCCCGCTCCCATCGCCGCGATCATCTCGTTAACCGGGTCTTTGCCCGCCGGATGAATGGCAGCGACTGACAGCGCTCCCTTGTACGCCGGACGTCCTTCGGCAACGATCACGTTTTTGCCCGAATCAGCGGCAAACACAGGCGCTTCCACCGGGAGCAAATAGATCCCGGACACCTGCGTATGAAAGCCCGTACGAAACCCCATCCAGCGAATGTCGGGGACAGAAAAGTAGATTCGTACTCGTCCAGCAGGTCCTGCACACTGGATCAAGAAACGAAAATAGATCTGTCCGTACCGAAGACGCTTGAATCGGGGATGGCCGAGCTGGCTGATATGCCTGGCAAAACGCACCGCCTTGGCGAAGTCGATCGGCGCGGCGTCGAAGGAGGGCATCGCTTCGAACCATAGGGTCAGCTTGTGCTTGCCGCGCCCCGGCTCACACCAGCGCGAAAACAAAAAAGAGAGCATCGCTACCCCCTCCCTCCGTAAACGTATTCGATTTTCCTTATGCAAATCAAAAGTGTTCGATCAACTCCCTTCCTCAAAGCAGAAAAAGGAACAACGACCGTTTCCGGCTTGTCCCTTTTCTCCCGATGATAGCATCATACCAGAAAAATCCTGAATTGTGGTGCCGCTGCAGTGCCTTTGTTTTGCCAATGTTATGCCTATTTTTTTGCAGTCTGCTTTCGTTGTGCTCCTCTATTGCTGAAAAAATTGCGCCAATTTACGATCAATTACGGCCCTGGACTCTATTGGGGGCGAGGGGCCCATAACATTACAGAAACCCCTGCAATGCATATGACTGCTCCGATCCAGTCATAGAGATCTGGCGTTTTCCTATCGATTAACCATCCCCACAAAACCGCAAGCACCACGAAAACACCGCCGTACGCAGCATACACGCGTCCGAAATTCGGGAAACTTTGAAATGTTGGTATAATCCCGTATAAGATCAGCACGATGCTTCCCGCTATGCCGTACCCTATCGGTTTGGATTCTCTTAACCAAAGCCAGACAAGATATCCGCCGCCAATTTCAGCTAATCCGGCCAAAACAAACAGAAGTATAGCCGCTGCCATGTCTCATCTCCTTCCATTTCCGTCCAAGTCAACATTTACAAAGCACTCATCCCAAGATAAACAAAAACATTTCAACCCATTTTCCAATACTTGTTGCATCATCTTGATTTGCCTCTCCTTCTCTTCCAATTCAAGTCTTTTCTTCTGAGCCATGGATCGCCAGCGTTCCGACGGGGGAACATTCGAATCGAAGCCCTCAAGCAACACGAAAATTTCCTGCACATGAAACCCTGCTTGTTGTGCCGTCTTAATGACACGGATGCGTTGCAGGATATCTGATGAATATCTTCTTTGCCCGCTTCTGCGACTTACTTTGGGAATCAATCCTACATTTTCATAATAACGCAAAGTCGAAGCCGGAACATCACTCAACCTGGCGATTTCGCCAATAGACAGCATAAAATCCAACCCCTTTACTTAAAGTTAACTTTAAGTTTTATGATACTCAATATATACGACAAGGAGGTGATCCAGCAATGAAAAGATGGATTGAAGACGCTGGGTAAGATGACAAACTCATACACAAAAAGATGCTTGCATTACTTATGGGAACTTCAATTGTAAAAAAAGAAATCGGAGGGTGTTGAATATGTCTGATCAGTGCGATATTGCATGTCACAGGCTATCTTTTTCAGAAGAGGAAATGTCGGAGTATGAACAATTGAGGGAAAGCATCTTTAAACATTTAATCAAAATTGATGAGCAAGCGGATGGATATTCCTTTATATTCCCCAATGCAGAAGGTCAGCTCCTGCAGTATCTGGGGAAATGGATTCCCTTCGAATTGAAATGTTGCCCCTTTTTAAAGATCGCGATTGCGGTTAATCATGACGATAATGTGAGGTTAGAATTATCAGGACCTATGGGAATCAAGGACTTTCTATTGCATGAACTTCAATTACATCAAAACAATTTTTGATGAATTCAGGGTCTTATTCTTTTCTCAACATTTCGGTCGAAAAGGTCAACAAAAATAGGCCTTTCGGCCTGTATTCAGTCATTATTTTTTCTGTATATAGCTTCTCCGCTAACAACTAATCCGCCGTGGACTGATCATCCATTCCCTACTGAGCAGACCGCCTTAGCGGCCGCTTGTACCATTTGCCTCTCTTTAGCTCAGCTTTTGCTACCGTCTTTGACTTGCAACAATCGTAAACTGTTAAGTGTAACAATTAAGGTTGCTCCCATATCGGCGAAAATCGCCATCCACAGCGTAAGCCATCCAGGAACTATTAATAGCATTGCCAAAACTTTAATTCCAAGCGAGAACGAAATGTTTTGCTTGATGACCGAAAGTGTTTTTCTACTGAGGCTCATGGTGTACGGCAGTTTGCTTAAATCATCACCCATCAGGACAATATCCGCTGTTTCCAAAGCTGTATCCGTACCGGCGCCTCCCATCGCAATACCGACAGTGGAAGCGGCAAGGGCAGGAGCATCGTTTACTCCATCACCAACCATGGCGACATTGCCGTACTGGGTGCGAAGCGTTTTAATATACTCTAGTTTATCCTGCGGCAACAGTTCCGCTTTGACTTCTGCAATGCCCAATCGCTTGCCGATGGCATCGGCGGTTGCTTTGTTATCGCCGGTGAGCATGATGGTTTTCTTGATGCCAAGATCATGCAACTTTTGAAGAACATTTTTGCTGGAATCCCGCACTTCATCGGCGACCGCGATAAGAGCCTGAATTGTTTCTTCTGTACCCAGCACCATGACCGTTTTCCCTTGGTTTTGCAGCTCATCGATTTGTTTTAGAGCTTCTTTATCCATTGATGAGTGCAGCTCAGTGAAAAGTTTTGGGCTGCCGATGTAATAAAGCTGTCCGCCAACCTTCCCTTTTACCCCTTTACCAGTGATGGAGATGAATTCTTCAGCATCCGAGCTGAAATCAACATTTGCTTGTTCTGCTTTTCTTAAAATCGCAGAAGCAAGCGGATGCTGCGAGCCTTTTTCAAGAATGGCAGCGATTTTCAAAATATCATGGTCATTCTCTCCAAACGTGATTATTTCCGTCACTTGCGGCACGCCTTTTGTCAGCGTTCCGGTTTTATCGAAGGCAACAGCGGATATTCGTCCCGCTTCCTCCAGATGTATGCCGCCTTTAATGAGCACGCCTCGTTTCGCCGCATTGCCGATCGCCGTCACGATCGACACCGGCGTGGAGATCACAAGAGCACAAGGACAGCCTACAACAAGAAGCGCCAATCCTCTATAAATCCATTCTCCCCAGCTGCCGCCAACGATCAGAGGCGGAATGACGGCAACCAGCACTGCCGCAATCATAATCGCCGGCGTGTAATATTTCGCGAACCGGTCAACGAATGCTTGTGATGAAGCCCGCTCGGCTTGCGCTTCTTCCACCAGGTGAATGATTTTGGAAATGGTCGTATCTTCGACCGTTCTGGTTACTTTGACTTCCAGCAGCCCTTCTTCATTAAGCGTGCCTGCAAACACTTCATCATCAACGCTTTTTGCGACAGGAATCGATTCGCCGGTAATGGCTGCCTGATTGACGGCAGACGATCCTTTGATGACGACTCCATCCATCGCAAGCTTTTGACCGGGCTTCACGATCATAATGTCTCCGACACGGATATCCTCGACGTTTACCGTGAGCTCGGCGCTGCCGCGGCGAATCAACGCTTCTTTCGGCGCAATATCCATCAGCGAGCGAATCGATTGCCGGGCTTTTTCCATTGAATACCGCTCTAATACTTCGCTTATGGCAAACAAAATAACGACCGTCGCTCCTTCGCCCCATTCGCCGATGGCAACAGCCCCTAAAATAGCTACGGTCATTAACGTGTTCATATCAAACTGAATGCGGAAAAGGTTCTTGATGCCTTTTTTAAACAATTCATAACCACCGATCAGAATGGATGCGCCATAGGTTAAAGATGAAAGCAGACTTTCTTCCCAATACCGCTCACCAAAAAAATACCCGGCGGTCAGAAGCAAAGCAGAAACGAGTACGTGCCAGTTTTCTTTCCAAAATGGCTCTTTCTTTTCCATGACTCGCTCTTTTTCAGGTGTTACCTTTAGGTTCTCGAACGCTCCTGCCTTTTCCAATTCCTCTGCCGTCGTGTTACCATAAACGGTTATTTTGGATGCTCCGAAGTTTACTTGCGCATCCTGAACGCCAGGGAGATTTTTTACGTTCTTTTCAAAAATGGCTGCGCAATTGGTACAAGTAAAACCGTGAACCCGGTACACATTTTTATTTTCATTATGGTTTGGCGTATTCATTTTCAACGGTCATCATCTCCTCACGATGTGCAGAAGCGAGCTTGATGAGCTGACGCACATGGTCATCTTCCAGAGAATAAAACGCCAGCTTTCCTTCTTTGCGGTATTTGACAAGGTTCAATTTTTTTAACGTTCGCAGATGATGCGAAGCCGTCGCGAGCGAAGAACCAATGATATTGGCCACATCGCAGACACAGAGCTCATCTTCTTGGCACAGAGCAAATGCCACTTTCATTCTCGTTTCATCGGCGAGCGCTTTAAACATATTCGCCATGCCTGAAATATCATGCTCCATTAGCGTGTTCTGAACGCGTTGCACCTTAACTTCATCAAAACAATACAGTTCACATGTATCTTTTTGAGTCATTCAAGGACCCCCATCAATCAAACAACCATTTGAGTATATGATCATCATACTCCCATTTTTTTATTCAGTCAAATGTTAATTTGAGTGTCTTAGAAAATAATAACAGCATGCAAATTAGACGATTCAATCGCATGCCGATATCTCCACTAATGAACTTATAAAGGCCACTTAGCCTCGTTCTTATTTTTCTGTTTAAGCTTTGTCATCTAACATTAATCCGCCGCGGACTCATCCTCCACTCCCTCAAACCAGTAGTGAGCATCTTCACGTCCCAACGAATCATATATTTTATTGAGCACTTCAATTCGCCTGCGATAAAACGTCCGGGGCGACCAGCTGAGTTCCGCCATGATCGAAGGGTTCAAAACTTCCTCAAAATATTTGAGCCTGACGAACTCCTTCTCCTCGGCACGCAACCCGGAATAGGCAATATCGATAAGCTTAACCCGCAACTCCAATCGCGGAAGCTCCTTTTCCCTGATCTGAAACCGGCGTATGATCTCGTTCGGTATGCTTTCATTGGGCTGTCCTTTTCCGTAAATCGGCACAAGGTCCAATCGCTGCGCCAATCCCGGTATATGCTCCAGCTGAGCCTTCAACGTTTCGATTCGCGTTTTCCAGGACGGATATTTCGTCAACCATCTTTCCACTTTTCCGTATGGCGTCCGCTTTTTCTTCCTATCATCCATTTTTCCGTTTTGGCAATCTTTCACCTGTCATCCATCCTTTATTTTCATTTTGACAACAGGCTCACCGGTGAGTGCCTTTGCAATTTCATTGTACTTCCGGCGCCATGGTGGGATAAGTTGGAACTTTTAGTAGAACCTTTTTCCGCGAAGGTTCTATTTCATATAGAACTTTTTTAAATCCAATAAAAAAGGCCCAACTCTCCATAACAGGAAAGTCGAGCGCTTTTTCATTATTTACTTTCGACCAGATTCTCTTAACCCTCATGGAGTAAATCGTTGATGCCATGTTTTTTCATCAAACGATTCCTTCTGGCTATCGCCCCATCCAAAACGGAATCGAGAATTCGTTCATTGTGACATGAATCCAGATACAAAAGGAGGGATCTCATCCCCCCCTGTAACCATTAAAGACTCTGGTTGTTTTGGACCTCTGTCAATAGATTGGACACATGGAATCGAGAAAATTACGCAACACAATCGTACATTTGTTCGCATTGAGTGGGTGTGAGATACCCGATCGCCGAATGGACTCGTTTGCGATTGTAGAAAAACTCGATATATTCAAAAATCTTACTTTGCGCTTCCTTGCGGGTCTTGAACTTTTCCAGATAAACGAGTTCTTTTTTGAGTACGCTGTGGAACGATTCGATGCAGGCGTTGTCGTAGCAGTTGCCCTTGCGGCTCATGCTGCCCTTCATCCCGTATTTTAGCAGCCGTTGTTGGTACTCATGGGAAGCGTATTGGCTGCCCCGATCGGAATGATGAAGAACCTTACCTTTGGGCCGCTGACGGCTGTAAGCCTGGTCCAGAGCTTGCAAGACCAGTTCCTTGGTCATCCGCTCATCAGCGTACCAGCCTACGATTTTGCGTGTGTACAAGTCCATGATGCTCGCGACATAGAGCCATCCTTCGTCTGTCGGAACGTACGTGATGTCCGCCATCCAGACTTGGTTGGGAGCTTGCGCTGTGAACTGCTGGTTCAGCACATTGTCATGCACCGGCAGGTTGTGCCTCGAGTTCGTCGTCGCCTTGTATTTTCGGACGGTGCGCGACTTAAGCCCCAACTCCTGCATGATGCGGGCGACGGTTTTCTCGGAAACTCGCTCGCCTTGCTGGCGCAAGACTTGAGCGATCTTCGGACTGCCATACAGACGGCGCGATTCCAGGAAGATGCGGCTAATTTGCTGTTTCAACTGTGCGCGGCGTTTTTTCCGTTCACTTTCCTTGCGCCGGGTCCATTGATAATAACCGCTCCGGGATACATTCAAAATCCTGCACATCTCCGACACCGGATACATGGAGCGGTGCTTGTGAATAAACGAAAAGATCAGTTCCGGTCTTTTGCGAAGATGTGCATCGCTTTTTTTAGAATCTCATTCTCCATCTCAAGTTGGCGAATTCGTTTCTGCATGTCGAGGAAGGTCTTTTCCTCCATTTTCAGATTGCCGCTGCCGCGAAAAGCGTTGACCGGATCCTGTTTGAATTCGCTGATCCAACGGTACAAGGTATTGTCGGATACACCCAGTTCCCGAGCGACTTGCGCCACCGGTTTTCCCTGTTCCTGGATCATCCTCACGGTTTGGATTTTGAAGTCTTTGTCATACTTTTGACTCATCTTCGGACACCTCGATTTTGCTGAATTTATTGTCGCATTCTCGATTCTCGGTGTCCACTATTCAGTCTAGCATCAGTTTTTGAGTTCGTTCAATTGACGACTCAGTTCCGCATTCTGTTTTCTTAGTGCGTCCATCTCAGCGTTTCCATGCTCACTCCGGTTTCCTTTGTTCCCGTGCATTCCCTTCATCATGATCAGCATCATGAGGGGACAAGCGAGTGCCAGCAACCAAGCCCAGTCCATTTGACCACCTCCTCCCGGACGAATTGTTTTGAAGCAGTCTCCTTTCTTCTTCGCGCGATTTCTCAGGTCCGATCGGGTCAGAAGCAACATTTCGCGTATCAGAAGGTAATATCCCTGCGGCATCATTCTGCTTCTCCTCCCTTTCCTCTTTTTTCACTTGCGTCGCTTGTCGGCTTTCCTTTCTTAAGAAGACGGATAATCCAACTCCCAACAACATCATCAAAAGATATACGGTTTGTTCCCCTGAGAAACTGAAAATAAACTCTGTTTTTGTATCAAAGAACGTCACCACCATCAATCCCATACCGTAATACGTCAGTGTGTTTAACAGCCACTTTCCCGTGCCCATGAGAAGAGCATTCCGCCATAACCATAGCAACATTGGCAAGGTGATGATCAAGCGATATATATTGACGGGATGGTACTTAAACTCAGGATTTTCAATCGAAATCCCCCATGGAAGCGAAGTGGGCATTCCATACTGCCAGCTGAGCAGGTTGTGTACCAAAACCGCGACAACACCCCCAACTGATAACATATCCCCAACCAACCGCCATGGCACGCCGATTTTCCTCCAACTTCGGTACAAATACAATGCAGCAACGGCAAGCCCAAACCACCATCCGATATCGGTTCCGGGTACCGTCAGCCATAATAACGGGTGCTCCCGTAAGAGAGACGGTGAAAGTAAGATCGGACTCATTTTCCAAACGAAAAATATGATAAGCAGAGCGTTCACCAAAGGTTCGAGAAAGGGTCGATCATGTATATCGGACCGCTTCCATTTCCATTGCATGGCGGCATATCCTGCGAATCCGGAAACCGCCAGCACGACCCAATCCATCCTGATCATAAAAGGACCCAACTGCAAGATGTCCGGCAACGTATCTCCCTCCACACTTTTTTTGTCGATGAGTTCGGTAAGCAAACCTTATGGCAACAGTTTTTTGAATTTAGCTTCCATCGACTGTGGGTCAACAAGTCCGATCACTTGATCGACAATCACACCATCCCCACCCACAAAAAACGTCGTCGGGATCGGCTGAATGCCGTATTTTTGCGAAACTTCTCCTTTATCGTCCAGCAGGACGGGAAACGAAAAACCGTATTCATCTGCGAAAGCCCTGGCTCCTTCAACCGAATCGCTGGCAGTCACATTAATCGCATAAATTTCGATCTTTCCTCTATATTTTTCATAAAGCCGTACCAATTCCGGAGCTTCGATCCGGCACGGCCCGCACCAGGATGCCCAGAAATTCAGAACGACAGGCTTGCCGTCCAATTTTTTCAGCGTATACGTTTGACCATCCAGAGCCGGCAATGCAAACTGCGGCGCTCTATACCCTTTTTTAGGCAGCTCCTCGCGATTGGCAGGCGAAGTTTGAAAGAGGGCAACAATTGCAAGAACGATAATGGCTGCAAGCACCAACCATTGCTTTTTCATGACCCTCCCTCCATTCTTCAGAATGTCCAATACGTCCATGTGTCGCTTACGCCTAAAATGACAAACAATACACCGGCTATTTTTTGAATCCGAATCCCCCAACGTTTGGCCCGTTTCACCATGATACGATCAAAGCCGAAACCTACGGTGAGCGCGGCAAGTAGCAGGAACGGCATGGCTGTCCCTATCGCAAAAACGGGGGGTAAAATACCGCCATATGAAGTTTGCATAGCGAGAGGCATGAGTGAACCGAAGAACAAGACGAACATGGTCGGACAAAAGCCGACCGAAAATGCAATCCCCATCAAAAATGCACCGCCTTTACCCCCTACCCGATCGGCAATGTTTCGCATAAACGAGGAAAAACGAGCACCCAACTGAAAAGGAAGTCGCACCCGCCCAAGCAAAAATAAGCCGATGACGACCAGCAATGGTCCTAACAGTTTCCTCGCAGATGCGAATAGCGGAATAAAGTCGCGGGAAATTTGCTGTCCGAAAAACCAGAACAATACGCCAAATAAGCTGAATAGCACGATTTTCCCTAAAAGATACATAACCGTTTCCGACCAGGAAAGCTTGGCTTGTGCCTGACGGTTGCCAAAATACACGATCGCGGCGACATTCGCCGAGATCTGGCAGGGCGCCACTGAACCGACAAATCCAAGAAACAGCGCGGCCAAAAAAGCAATATTCGAATGTGCTGCACCTAAGAACGGTTCGCTTAAGAAGGAACTGATTTTGCTGAAAAACGAATACATTCTCATTCCCCCTTAGAATCCGGTAAATCCACCGTAAAGCTTGATCAGATAGATCGTAATTTGCGTCATTTTATCCGTATACAGCAAAATCCCCGTCAATATCATCAAAGCTCCGCCGGCTTTCATGAATCCGTTCGAATATTTCAATATCCAACGCAGCTTTCCGATAAAAAAGGCCATAGCAAAAAATGGAAGAGAGAATCCGACGGTATAGGCAAAAGTATATACCACCGCCTGGCCGGGATTGCTTACTCCTAACGCCAGAACGGCAGCCAAAATGGGTCCGACACATGGCGTCCATCCAGCCGCATAAGTGACGCCCACCAAGATGGAACCCAAATATCCAAACGGTTTCCGTTTCCATTCAAACCGCGCATTTTTGAGCAATAATTTAGGTTTAAACACACCGAGCATGATCAGTCCCATGACAACGACCATAATGGCCCCCAATTGCCGGATCACATCCCGATTGCCGGAAAACAAATTCCCTACGAAGCTGGCCGATAGTCCCAAGGCGAAAAAGATGATCGAAAATCCGATGATAAAGAACAAGGTGTGCAAAAATGCCTGCTTTTGAAGCAGCCCTTTGCCCTCCTGCAAATCTTTAACCGAAACCCCCGTGATATATGATAAATACGAAGGGTAAAGGGGAAGACAACAAGGTGAAATGAATGATAAAAAGCCTGCACCGAACGCGATCCATACCGTTAAATCAGCAGCATTCATAGCAACCCTCTCATTTATACTACGAATTGTAGTGTTTTTGTTTAAGAAAAAGGCGGGCTTATGAACACCCGCCAAACAGTAGACTGCTCATCAAAAATAACGTCAAAGAAGATAAAAACAATGGTCGGTATAGTGTCAGCGGGACTTCAACTGTTTTTTGCGGTTCCAATAGCTGCTGAATCCGATAATTGATCGCGGTATTCGCAAAATAGACACCCGCCGCGCGGTATTGAACCATTTTTGTGTGATTCGCCAATGTCAACAGTACGTTACCGAGGTCAATCTCGGTTCCCATTTGTTTCACCGCGAAACGGTCAGCCAGCAGTTCTTTCCATGTCTGATAATATTGGGCGGTCGATTTCACGATGGGTAAGTACCCAAATGCATCGACCATTAACGTCGAAAGGAAGAACTTCAGATTGTCGCGGTTACGGCAATGGTACCACTCGTGCAGCAGAATGGCCCGAACTTCGCGTTCATCAAACAAGTCGAACAGCGCCGAGGATACAATGATTTTCGGTTTCCACACTCCCAGAGCGAGAGCGAGAAAAGCATGATCCTCAATAACGATAAACTCGGTATTCCAATGACGATATTTCTTATTCAACCGCTTTGTTAATTTTTGATGTTGTGCCTCGCGAAATCTGCACAGCCATTTACGGGTTAAAACCCACTGCTTTCCGATGCGCCAAGCTATTTTGCCCACAGTGTAGACGATAACCAAGTTGAATACCAGCTTCACCCAAACATGTCCTGACGATTTTTCGCCGATTGCGGTTACGCAGTATTGAATAATATTCCATCGAAGCGGTATGTTCCAGATTTGATGGGCTACATACATCCCCATTTGCAATAGCATAAGGAACCCGAACAGAAGCATCACGGCGTAAACCCACTTGACTTTCGTTTCGGGTTTCATGACTGTTTCCTGCTTTTCATTTCGTTTATTTTCCGTTCAAGCTTGGAAATCAGTTCCGGATCGACATCGTCCAAGGCATCGATCATATGATTGACAACAAGTCCTCCGAATTCCTCAATAAGTCCGTGAGTGACGGCTTTTGTTTGTTCCGCGAGAAATTGTTCTTTGGACAGTACAGCTTCAAAAGATGTAACCCGATTTCTTCCTTTGCCGGTCGTTGTTCTCTTCAGAAGCCCCTTTTCCTGCAAGCGGCTCATGACGGTCATTACAGCATTGAAAGAGATGGGATTTTCCTGGTTTAAAATGGATTGCATTTCCTTGATCGTAATACTTTCAGAAGCCCAAACGATCTCCATAATACGCGCTTCAAGCGGTCCGAAAAAATGATTCAACCCGGATTCATGCATATTGAATTTTTTAATTTTCATTTTCTTCACACCCTTACACTACAAATTGTAGTATACAAAAATTGTCGCTGTCAACATAACGAAACTTTCTTGTCCGTGCTCACAAGTTCTACACATTTTGCTTTATGATCGAAATGAAGAGACCACAGTACAAAATAAAAAAAGAATGGGGGATAACCATGAAAACCGGTTGGAAATTGAAAAGCGCAGCTGTTGTTGGCGCCATTGCCGTTTTATTGACGGGATGCTTCAACTCCAGCGGTGGTTCGATGGGCGGCATGGATCATTCAAAAATGAACATGGATGATAAATCGGCGGCCCAACAACCAACGAATACGAATACTAGCACCACAGTGAAAGTCGCAACGTTAACCGGTAAAGAGTTTACACTTACAGCAAAAACGAGCAATCAAGAACTTGCACCGGGAATAACGCTGCCGGTCTGGACGTTCAACAATTCCGTTCCTGGTCCGGAGCTTCGTGTAAAACAAGGGGAAACCGTGAAAATCAACCTTAAAAATGAATTGCCTGAACCGGTGACTATTCATTGGCACGGGGTTCCGGTTCCGAATGCGATGGACGGTATTCCGGGCGTTACACAAAACGCGGTTCAACCCGGACAATCGTTCACTTATACATTTAAAGCGGACGTACCTGGAACATACTGGTATCATTCCCACCAAGACAGCGTAAACCAGCTAGACCGAGGATTGTACGGTTCGTTTATCGTGGAACCGAAAGATGGAACCAAAGTAGACCGCGACTATACGCTCGTCCTGGATGAATGGATGAGTACCGGCATGAGCATGTCTGATATGAATATGTCCGGCGGCAACATGTCTAAAATGGATATGTCCAACATGGACCACAGCAAAATGAATATGGGGAATTCGAATAACAAAGGCAGCAATTCGATGGATCATAGTCAAATGAATATGGGACATGATATGAGCATGTACGATTTGTTCACGGTTAACGGCAAATCCGGATCGCTCGTGGACAAACTGCCCGTAAAACAAGGGGAAAAAGTACGAATACGGCTCATTAATGCCGGTTACCTGTCTCATCAAATCCACCTTCACGGACATGAGTTTAAAATTACTGCATCGGATGGCCAGCCGATTCACAATCCGGGTATACTCAAAGATAGTGTCGTCACGATTGCACCAGGGGAACGTTACGATATTGAATTTGAAGCCAACAATCCCGGTCAGTGGCTGATTGAAGATCATGGCGAAAACAAGGCCGTTGCAGGGATGAAAGCCGTAATCGCTTATGAAGGGGTTGCCGCAGGTTCGGATAAACCGAACGACAAAGAAAAACTACCGGTTGTCGATCTAACCCGTTATGGTCAAGCCGGAAAAATGAACTTTACCCTTGATCAGAAGTACACGATGGAATACACGATGAATCTGAATACGGAAATGAAAAATGGCGATATGGTTTATACCATCAACGGAAAAACATTCCCGGAAACCGAACCGATTAAAGTCAAAAAAGGTGATACAGTCAAAGTTCGTCTCGTGAACAACTCCAAGACCGACGACCATCCGATGCACCTGCACGGCCACTTCTTCCAGGTGCTAAGCAAAAACGGCAAACCTTTGGAGGGTTCGCCAGTCATTAAAGATACGTTGAATCTGAAACCGGGTGAAGAATACGTCGTAGCGTTTGAAGCAGACAATGAAGGCAACTGGATGTTCCACTGCCACGACCTGCATCATGCATCGGCCGGCATGGTGACAGAATTGAAGTATACGGACTATAAAACCGACTTTGTTCCAGATCCGAAAGCCGGTAACAAGCCTGAATAATATTCAAATTGTTCTTACTTGATCCCCCTGGGAACGGACGCTCATCCGTTCCCTTTTTGCATGTTCAGTATCGGTTGCATAAGAAATTGAGGCCTATTCCTACTTTCTGATGAGAAACCCCTTTCCCGTAGTTCTGCATATTCTTCTATTATCTTTCCTTGTCGGAGTTTTCTAATAATTTACGTTTATGGTCGAACTCTTCATCACTGAGTTCACCTTTGGCATAACGTTCTTTTAATATCATGAGGGGATAATCTTCCACCTTGCTTTTCCTCATTAACAAGCGGACAACCACGTAAACAGATACGCCAACAGCTAAGATCAACAAAAGTAATCCGAGCACCATCATCATACACATCATGCCCATCATGGAACCATCCATCATCGTTGATCCGTCCATCATGATACATACCTCCCATCATTAGGATTATCATTTTGTGCACCGAGCATTCCTTTAACTTGCCTCGACCTTCTTTGTTAAGCCTTTTCGATCTTCCCCAACCATTGATTTACAATTTCGGTGACGTTACCTAAGCAACAACTGCCTTGCGGATTATTAACCTCACAGCCACAGCGGTTAGCTTGGACGTGCCCGCGAATTTGATCAATGGGATTGACATTTTGCTGAGATGCCTTGAAAAGCTTTTCTCTCGTCCACCCGAAACAGTAACAAACTAAAACATTGGGCGCTTCATCCTTCTGAAACACTGGAACTTTTAGATCCCCTTTGTCAAAAAATGAACCCTCTGTAAAATACACAACAGAACACGAGGAATTGGGGCAAAAGGCAAATGACGCTTCCGGATCGAGTCTTTCCAAAGCAGATGGAATAAGCAAAGCTTTCAGCGTGATAAGCTGCACACTTTTTCTCTTGAAGTTACAAATAGGACATCGCATAACGCTCCGTTGAGAAGCCGCTGAACTTTTACAACAATCGTTCATTCAGATGCACTTCCTTTATTCGAAAAGCGTTTCCGCTTTTTGTAATAGATCCAAACCGCTGCCGCGGCGACCAATGCGGCGCGTAAGAAGTAAAGCGTTTCTTTTCCTTACAAACGAAAGTTAATGGTCGAATCCTTCGCTCATCGCGCCCCTCACATCCCTTTTCCTTGATCGGCAATTTTTGTCCAATTGATTCCCTTGTCCTTGGATAAATAAACATCTTTTTTATACGTAGCGAAAACGAGCTCTTTATCGTTGACCGGATTTTGTGCAACGTAAGCTGCGGCGTCTTCAACGAGAACAGGAATGGTTATCTCCTTCATTTGCTTTGTTGCCGGATCCATCTCATAAAGTTCGCCGTTTTGCTTATAGGCACCAATAAACAATGCCCCCTGCTGATTAAAAGAAAGAGCTGTCACTTGCAAATCTGCCACTTTTTCGAAAAGGTTTCCGCTATCCTTCGAAAGATACAATGCTTTTTTAGTTCCAACCGCCACGATCGCATCGTTGGTCGGATGGACCGCCAATGCAACAGGCTCATCGGTCAAACCATTCATCTCAGATTTGGTCCAGGTTTTCGTTTCATCCATCGTATAATACAAACCCGCCGTTTTGAGACGTGTATTCGGTTCCGGGTTAAAGACGTACAGAGTGTGTGTATTATAGGCGGCATTCAAGAGATGAAAGTCAACTTCCCCGTATAAATCAAGATGTTCAAGACTTTTTCCTTCGTCGGAACTTTTCACGATTCCTAACGGATTCTTCATGTTTGACCCGGGCGCCGGGTGTCCGCTGCTATAGAACCCGTTACTCACGGTCGTGAATCCCATGTAATCATGCTTTTCTCCTGATGCTTCCGACCACGTTCCTTGCGAATACACTTTCAGCCCATCATGAGAAGGAATCATGATTCGCTGTCCATCTGAAGAATAACCCAATCCATGAAGGTGGGGCATGGTAATTGTCTTTGCTCCTTTACTTTGCAGCGTGAAGACACCGCTTATAAGGACACCGATCAGAGCTACGATCCATGCCCATTTTAAACTGTTAGCCTTTTTTGCGAATTGAAGCCTCTTCTCGCGGTCTTCCTGTTTTTTGGCATTGCTCAGTTGCTTCGCTTTTGTATTGAATGAAAAAAAGAAGTATAAAAATAAGACAAACAGAACGGACGAGCCAATAAATAGAAACCTCATCACAAAGCAAATCTCCTTCCAGATCCATTCTGATAAATAAACATTTTGCAAGGATAAAAACATTCCCGCATCATTTTATCATAACACTACATATTGTAGTATAATTATATATAATTGCACAAGTTTAACTCCCTCCTCGTGTTAGTCTGTACTTTTTGTCATAATAATACAAAATGCTTAACAAGGGTGAAACAATGATGAAGACGATTTTAATGGTAGATGACGAAGACAAAATACGTGATGTGGTGGTTTCTTATTTGCAAAAAGACGGGTTTCGTACTTTGGAAGCCGGTACAGGAACGGAGGCGTTACAAATGGTACGAAACGCTCCGATCGATCTGGTCATCCTTGATTTGATGCTGCCGGATTTTCCCGGCGAACAGGTTTGTCAAACGATACGCAAACTTTCATCCGTTCCCATTCTGATGCTTACCGCCAAAGTTGCCGAAGAAAACCGGATACAGGGGCTCACGATTGGTGCTGATGATTATATGACGAAGCCATTCGATCCCCGCGAGTTGGTGGCCCGGGTCCGGGCCATTCTGCGCCGGACAGATGATCATTACTTGTTAGCAGACCGAATCTCGTTTCACAATGACGAATTGGTTATCGATTCGGCCCGTAATGAAGTGTTTTCTCGCGGCGAACCGGTTAATTTGACCCCAAGCGAGTATAAACTGCTGCTCGTCCTGGCTCGTCACCCGCTGCGGCAGTTTACCCGCGAAGAATTGGTGGAGAAAGTTCTAGGCTTCGATTTCGAAGGGGATGCTCGCGCCATCGATCAGCACATCAAAAATTTGCGCCAGAAAATTGAACCCGATCCCAAACAACCGAAGTACATTCATACCGTTTATGGGAAAGGTTATCGATTTGTCGGAGGTGTATAATGAAACGCGGGTTGCAATTTCGCCTATCCCTGCTTTTGATCGGGGTTGCATCGGGAATTTTGCTTATTGCGGGAATCAGCTTCATGGCAGGAACCCATTATCATTTTAGATTGTACCAAGACCAGTACGGGATGGATCACAGCCTGCCGGGGCTGGCTTACCATCTGGAACAAGCTCTGCTTCAATCGATGATGTGGACTTTAGTTGGAGCCGTCCTTCTGTCCATCATGATCAGCCTTTATGTTGCCAAACGTCTTTCAGCACCTCTCGTAGAAATGAAAAACGCGGCGGAACAAATCACACGAGGAAAGCTTACGGTTCGGACAAGCATCCGAGGCAACGACGAACTCGCCGATCTTGGGAAAGCTTTAAATCACCTTGCGGAACAATTACAGAAACAAGAGAAATTACGTGTCACGATGACACAAGACATCGCCCATGAATTAAGGACGCCTCTCGCCACTCTGAAAAGCCATATGCAGGCCATGCTGGACCAAATCTGGGATCCGACGCCTGCACGGCTGCGAGCTTGTTACGAAGAAACTGAACGTCTCATCGCATTAGTCGCCGATTTGGAACAATTAACGGTGATGGACTCCCCTCATTTTCGCTTGCAGCGTAAACCGGAAGATCTATCGACGCTCATTCAACAAAGTTTGGGCATTGTAGCTGCTGCGTTTATGGAAAAAGGCGTTCGACTCGACGTGATGCCCCATCTTTCTGTCCGCCTGCATGTGGATCGGGATCGTTTCATACAGGTATTGGTCAATGTTTTAACCAACGCACTCAAATTTACACCTGAAAAAGGGCAGGTCAAAATACAGGTGCAAGACGAAAACGATACGGTTCTCATTGCTATACAAGACACGGGAACTGGCATTGCCCCGAACGATTTGCCGTATGTTTTCGAACGGTTTTATCGGGTGGACAAATCACGAAACCGGAAAATGGGCGGCGCCGGAATCGGCCTGACGATTGTCAAGAAGTTAGTTGAGGCGCATGGCGGTACAGTGTGGATCGAAAGCGACAAAGGTACAACGGTCTACCTTCGTTTTCCAAAGTAACATTAGTCCAATTTTTTAGCGCTATATAAAGATAGGGTACCATATACCGTCATGAATCGATTCTCCTCCTTGACGTCGGCAAAACCAGCCTTTCGGATCAGTTCCGGAAACACACCGGTTACATGATCGGTCGTTGTAAGGAACCCGTCAAGTAATTGAACAGAAAAGAATGCGGTTCGCATGATAGCATTTTGGGCTTTGCCCCAATCGGCAATATGCAGTTCTCCGCCCGGCCGCAGAACCCGATAAACCTCATGTAACGTTTTGCTTTTATCTTCCCGCGTCAAATGATGAAACATCAAGCTGGAGATAACCCGGTCGAACGCATTCTCCGGATAAGGCAGTTCGAACGAGAATCCGTGAACAAATTGAATATCGGAATGAAGCTTAGACATTTTATGACGGGCAATCTCCAACACTTTCTCATCCCCATCAAGTCCATCCACTTTGGCTCCGGATGGATTTTTTTGATCAGAAGTGTAAGCGTCCCCGTTCAAGTACCCGATGCCTGTCTCTGATATTTGCTTGTGTCACCAACTGATGTTTAAAAGTCTCTACACGAATTGTCCAACGCATTATCGGATCGTAAAGCGATGTCAACCAATTGTAGCGAAGTGCAGGTATGATTTTCTTACGTTCATCCATAATGATACCCCCCAGATACGGATTGGATGTCCTATACTGACGAATATTGAAGGTTCGCTTGGGAAATCTAAATGATGTGTTTAACGTAAGCGTCAAATAGCCCCCACCTTTTAATAAGATGAGGGCTAATTTAGAATTAGGTAGATTTCTTGTTGAACACGCGGCAAGTCAGTGGAATTGCCGGAGACCAGGGCAACAGCTTGTCCAAAGCCTCTGAATCCTTAGGGTCTGCAAGGTTAGGCAGCCTCTCGAACAGATATGTCAGGTAATTCGCGGGATGCAGTTGGTTTTCCTTGGCTGTCTCCAAGATGCTGTATATGATCGCACTTGCCTGCGCGCCACGAGGCGTGTTGGCAAACAACCAATTCTTTCGACCGATGACGAACGGTTTGATCGACCGTTCCCCGCGGTTGTTGTCGAGCTCCAGCCGCCCGTCTTGGAGAAACGCACTTAATTTATCCCACTGATTGAGGCAATACTTCACCGCTTCGCCAAGGACGCTCTTGGGCAGGGCGCGGGATTGCTGCGTTTGCAGCCATGCCAAAAAAGCATCCAGAATGGGGCGACTTTGCTCCGTACGGACCTTGTGACGTTCATCAGGTGACGCTTCTTTCAGTTCGCGCTCTACCGCGAAGAGACGGTTGCAAAACTCCAACCCTTCTCGGGCAGCGACCGCAGCCGACCGCTTCGAATCGGGAAGCGCCTTGAGCGCCTCGTCGAACTTTCGCCGAGCGTGAGCCCAGCATCCGACCAAGGTCACATCGGTTACCTTATGGTATCCGGAGTATCCGTCTACTTGCAGATAACCGTTGAATCCGGCGAGGAACACCTTCGGGTGTTCACCTGCACGGGACGGTTGGTATTCATAGAGAATGATCGGCGGACCGCTCGCTCCGGTGCGGTACAACCACAGGTACGATTTGGCGTCCGCTTTGCGACCCGGTTCCTGCAGCACCTGAAACGACGTCTCATCGGCATGCAAAATCGGCTGTTGCAACAGATGCTCATGCATCCGGCGATACAGCAGTTCAAGCCACGTATGAGCGCCTTGAAGCATCCAGTTCGCCATTGTCTGCCGAGAAAGTAGAACCCCAAGGCGCGCAAACTGCTGCTCCTGGCGATACAGCGGCATGCTCTCCACATATTTTTGGCTCATGATGTATCCGAGAATCGAAGGGGAGGCAAGGCTTCCCGGCTGCACCGGCTGTGGCATCGGTGCCGTTACGATGGGCGTACGGATTTCCTCTTGCTCACAGCGCCGACAGCTATACACGAAGCGTTTGTGCTCAACCACTTTCACTTGCGCAGGGATGATTTTCAGTTCCCGGCGGACTTCCGTACTCATCGCATGCAATTCGTGTCCGCACGAACAAACTTGCTCTTCCTTGGGCAGATGGTATTCGATGATCTCGGTCGGCAAGTTTTCAAGCAAGGCTTCCCGCTGACCGCTTTGCTTCTTGCGCTTGTATGCGATCGTCTCTACCGTTGGCTCAGCTTTAGAGGGATCAGCCGCAGCTTCCGTCTCGTTAAACAACTGGAGCTGATCCGGGTGGGTTTGTTCGCTGGACGATCCGAACCGCTTTTGCTGACTCAGGCGGAACTGCTGTTCCAGCCAGTTAAGCTTTGCGGTCAGTTCCGCGTTCTGCTGCTCTAGCTTTGCATTTTGTTTTTGCAGCTCTTCTATTGTGAGTTGGGTATTTGCCGCTTGTGTTTCCATAACTGTAGATTTCAACAAAGAGCCCCTCGATTCCTGCGGGGTGCCCGAACATACGATGGCGATATCCTGAACGTTTCAAATAACGGTCCGAGCTGCAACCGCCGGGTGCGCTTTGCGTTGTTCGAGGGAGAGGCCGTCGAGCAACCATCGCAATTCGCGACGGGTAACGGTCATTGTGGATGCCGTCGTCTCCGTCGGCCATTGAAACCGTCCGCGTTCCAATCGGCGATAGTAGAGCCAGAATCCGTTATGGTCCCAATAAAGAATCTTTACTTTATCTCGCTCGCGATTGCAAAAGACAAAGAGGGCCGGCGAAAACGGGTCTTGATCGAAGCCCTCCTTAACAAGGATGGCTAGACCGTCGATCGATTTACGCAAGTCGGTACTGCCGCAAGCTAGATACACCCGATCCACGCTGACATCATTTAGCATATGGTCTGTAGCGTCCGGACGACATCGGCTAACAGGGAGGCGTCGTACCCTGATTTGACTTCGATCGTAGCGGAACCGATTTTGATTAGCACGGACGGCGAAGCTTCTTGCGGTTGTTGATCAACCTTGACCCTCACCCATGACGGAGAGTTCTTTGTAGGCCGCTTGCTGTCCAACCTCCGCATCCAATTATATAGTTGGCGTCGATTGATTTGATTCTCGGCACACCATTCCGCTGCTTTCTGGCCGCTCGCCCGAAAAGCGTCAATCCGCGATTCCCAGAGTTGCCTTCGTTCTACTTGGATAGACATAAAAAATCCTCCTCGCATTATTCTAAGGAAGATTATCTCATAGCCGTTTCAACCACCATAGGTGGGGAGTATTTGACGCTTACTGTTTAACACCATCACAGTTTTTGGAAAGGAGAGCTTTTTCATGTCTGTCATGATGCATACAGCTCAACGTCAAACTTGTATCGATGCTTGCAACGCCTGCCTTCAAGCTTGTGAACATTGCTTAACCGCCTGTTTGAATGAACCCGATGTACAGGCAAGAGTCCGCTGCATTCAGTTACTGCGGGACTGCGCAGACATATGCTCGTTGGCATCTCAATTCATGTCACGGGATAGTTCGTATGCCAAGCAAATTTGTAATGTATGTGCAACCATTTGCGATGCTTGCGCCGCGGAATGCGGCAAATTCAAAGATGAACATTGCCAAAAATGTGCCGATCTTTGCAAAAAATGCGCCGACGAGTGCAGAAAAATGGCTGCTTAATCATGGCAGAGGGAGCAACTGCTCCCTTTTTTCAAAACAACCGAAATAAGGGGTCGGTTTACGTGAACTTTCGCTGGTTATTTGTCATTTGTTTGACCATTGTACTGCTTTCAGCCTGCGCTCAAAAACCAAAGCAAAATCAGACGATGCCGGGCATGGATCACAATCAACATAATCAGCCGTCCGGCGGAAAAGAATCAACCAATACGTCGCAAGTTCAGGCCGTTTGGAAATTTGCCGATTCTGCACCGCAAAGCGGAAAGGACGAACAGATTTCCATTCAGATCCAGGATAATACGGGGAAGCCGATTGAGAAATTTCAAGTCAGTCATGAAAAACAAATGCATTTAATCGTTGTTAATAAAGATCTGTCATTTTTTAATCATATCCATCCTGATTACAAGGGAAAAGGGCTGTTCCAAATTCGCACTCAATTCCCAACAGGGGGAGATTATAAACTCATCGCTGATTTTATCCCAGAGGGCGGTGAAGCGAAAACGGAAAGTCAATGGGTCAAAGTCTCCGGGGATGTTCCTGCCGCTCAGCCACTTACACCGGAGACTAACTTAACCAAAGTCGTTGAAGGGAAAGAAGTATCTTTATCCTTCGACCAGCTTCAGGCAGGAAAAGAACTGACCATGACATTCAATTTTCTTGATGCCAGTACGAAACAACCGATTACAAACCTTGAACCGTACTTAGGTGCAGTGGGTCACGTCGTTATTTTGAGTGCCGACGCAGAAAAATACATTCATAACCACCCCCTGGAAGAAAAGGCAACTGGACCACAGGCTAAATTTGGAACAGCATTCCCTGCAAGCGGGATTTATAAGTTATGGGGGCAGTTTAAACATCAAGGTAAAACCTTCATTGTCCCCTATACAATCCAGGTTCCGTAAAAGTCAACGAAAACATGGTTGCAAGTAAATTGCGGCCATGTTTTTTGCAGATTTTATGCTAATTCATGCTGATAATTATCGGTAATAACCGCCCCTTCTTTTACCTCTGTCTTTTGTATTTTGCAGCAGGAGACGACCAACCCGATGATCACATCATCGCCCTCTTATCCGAATACGTTTTGCTCACTATCAACCTTATGTTTGTCGAAAATCAAAGCCGCGCATGGCTTGGATCGAGCCCGGAGGCGCGGGGTATAGTCTAACCTTGAATGGCTGACTTGGATTTGTTGTTTGATCGTCTCCGGAAAAACCAATAAATAAGAAAAACTACGGAAAGAAAGAGAACATAGATCAATGATGTCCAAAGAACATCACGCAAGTCGGAGAGCAATTGGTCTCCAATGACGGCAAACACAAACATAACAGGTATTTTCCCAAGCAACGTAGCCGCAAAAAAAGGTCCAAATCTCATTCGACTGATTGCAGTGTAAACATTTACAGCGGCAGCAGGTACAAAGGGGATAAGACGGGCCGTCAAAACCGCGAGAAACGCGTTCCGTTCCATCAACTCCGTAAACCGGTCCATTCGCTTGTATTTTGACAAAAGCCTTCTTCCCTGCTCCTGAAAAACCGTCCTCACAGACAAGAATAGCAGAGCGGCTGCAAGGGTGGAGCTAATGACATTCAGGAATCCTCCCCAAAAAGGGCCGTATTTGGCCCCCATTATTCCGGCAACAACGCCATAAGGGACAATAGGAATCAGGGCCAATAATACAGCTGCACCAAATAGCAGTAGAAGATGATTAGCACTCTCAGCATCCAACCAACGAAGGATCGGACCTTTGTTCATGACGATCACGATGATGGCCGCCACGTAGCCGAGAAGTGTAATCCACTTTTTTATCATCTTTCAGCATTCTCCTGAGAATTCTGTTATTATTGCCAGATGGTGAGAGGGCAAATTTCTTAATAAGCCAATTCCCTCACTCCCTTATTTAACAATGGCTCGCTGCAGCCTGAGTGCGTTGAGTACGACCGAAACCGAACTGAACGCCATCGCCGCGCCTGCCAGCCAAGGAGCCAAATATCCTGCTGCTGCGATGGGAATGCCGACTACATTATAAGCAAGAGCCCAGAACAGGTTTTGTTTAATATTTCGCATTGTTTTCCGGCTCATCAAGATAGCATCCGGAATGCTGTTCAGGTCGCCGCGCATCAGCGTCACATCTGCAGCTTCCATGGCAACGTCGGTACCCGTACCGATGGCCATTCCGATATCGGCTGTGGCAAGTGCCGGGGTGTCATTGATGCCGTCGCCGACCATCGCCACTTTCCTGCCCGATTGCTGTAATTTCTTAACTTCATCCGCTTTGCCTTCGGGCAGCACTTCCGCCAGTACCCGGTCGATCCCGACCTGCCTTGCAATCGCACGGGCGGTTCGTTCGTTGTCACCGGTGATCATGACGACATCGAGGCCGAGTTCTTTCAACCGGGCAACGGCTCGCCTGGAAGTGTCTTTGATCGTGTCAGCCACCGCTACGATACCGGCGTAACGCCCATCAACGGCAACAAGCATCGCGGTTTTTCCCGATTCCTCAAGTGCATTCATCGTTGCGAAAGCCGATTCCGCATCGATCTGATTTTTGACCATCCATTTTCTTGTTCCGATCAGAACCTCTTTGCCTTCGACGACCGACCGAATGCCATAACCCGGAACGGCTTCAAACGCTTCAGTTTGCGGCAGAACGATGTTTCTTTCCCGCACGCCGGCTACGATCGCTTCCGCAAGCGGATGCTCGGAGTTTTTTTCGGCCGCTCCCACCAAAGCAAGAAAGCGGCTTTCATCGATAAATTCCGAAACGATAACATCCGTCAGCTCGGGTTTGCCTTTCGTTACCGTACCGGTTTTATCCAACACGACAGTTGTAATTTTATGCGTCGATTCCAGGTGTTCTCCGCCTTTGAACAGAATTCCGAGCTCCGCCGCGCGGCCAGAGCCGGCCATAATGGAGGTTGGCGTTGCCAATCCGAGCGCGCACGGACAAGCGATGACAAGCACCGCTATCGCTTTTTCCAAAGCGCCGGAAAAATGACCGGGTTCGACACCGAAATACCACACCAGGAAGGTGATCACAGCAATCCCGACGACAATGGGAACGAATATACCCGAGATCACGTCCGCAATCCGTTGAATCGGCGCTTTGGAACCTTGCGCTTCTTCGACGACTTTGATGATTTGCGCAAGCGCGGTTTCTTTTCCTACTTTGGTTGCCTCAATGCGGAGCATGCCGTTTTTATTGATGGTGGCTCCGATCACCGGATCGCCCTGCCGCTTACCGACAGGAATGCTTTCACCCGTCAGCATCGACTCGTCCACAGAAGATGAACCTTCAAGCACGATTCCGTCAACAGGCACTTTTTCGCCGGGTTTCACGATTACAACATCACCTACGGCAACTTCCTCTATCGGTATGGAAACTTCCTGACCGTCGCGAACGACAAGTGCGGTCTTGGCCTGCAATCCCATCAAGGTTTTGATGGCTTCCGATGAACGGCCTTTCGCTAACGCTTCAAACAGTTTTCCGAGAACAATGAGCGTAATCAGCACGGCGCTTGTCTCGTAGTACATAGCAGGCACATGATGCGCCCCAGCCTGGTTGGCCCATTGAACCGTTAAATAAAGACTATAGAAGTAAGCGGCCGACGTGCCGAGCGCCACCAAAACATCCATATTGGCGCTGCCATTCCGAAGCGCTTTATACGCTCCGATATAAAAATGCCGGCCGACGATAAATTGAACGGGCGTTGCCAGAAGCAATTGAAACCACGGATTCATGAACAATTCGGGCACCCAGATCCAGGCGGTAAACGAAAAATGACCGACCATTGCCCATAACAGCGGCAGTGACAAAAGGGAGGAAATGAGAAGCTTCTTTTGTTGTCTCTTGATTTCTTTTTTTCTGTGGTCTGCAGACTCTTGTTTTTCCTGTTTTATCGCTGCTTTGTAGCCGAGCTGCTCCACTTTCCTCACCATATCCGAAGCGGACACCTCAGCAGGTGAATATTCTACTCGTGCCGTCTCCAGTGCCAGATTGACGGTTGCTTTGTACACTCCGGGCAGTTTGCTGAGCCCCTTCTCAATCCGGGCGGCACAGGCGGCACAGGTCATGCCGCTGATTTCAAAATCAACGGCTTCTTTGACGGTATCGTATCCGATCTCTTGAATTTTCCGCTCGATTTGGGGAAGTTTAACTTTATCCGGATCGTAAGTAACGGACGCCTGCTCGAGAGCAAAGTTAACTGTCGCTTCCGATACACCTTCCAGTTTGTTTAATCCTTTCTCAATCCGGTTTGCGCATGCGGCACAAGTCATACCCGATATTTGCAAGGTCGTTTGCTGTTTTTTTGGGGATTCCGTGTTTTGCATGTAAACCGCCTCTTTCATACCCCTATAGGGTATTTATAATAATAAAAAGAAAGGCCACCAGCTAGTGACCCCCCATGCCTGTTAGGCAACCTCGTAGCCTTGTTCTTCAATGGCTTCCTTCACGGCATCCAAGGATAATTTATTTTCATCGTATTCTACAGTAACCGAGTTGCCTTTCAGATCAACACGAGCCGACGCACCTATTTCTTTTAAGGCTTTCTCAATGGAATTGACACAGTGTTGGCAGGACATACCGTTCACTTTAAGTGTTGCTTGTTTCATACAAATCCCTCCGATATTTATGATTTCATTATTTCATTAATTTATTAACCGTAATCAACAATTCGTCAATGACTTCATGTTCTCCGGCCTGGATGCGTTCCACGACACAACTTTTCATGTGTCCTTCAAGCAAAAGCTTGCCAACGCTGTTTAAGGCTGACTGAATGGCCGCGATCTGGTTCAGTACATCGTCACAATAAGTATCCTTCTCAATCATCCCTTTAACTCCGCGAATTTGGCCTTCGATACGGTTCAAACGGGATATCAAGTTGTTCTTCATTTTGTCCGAATGATGGCTTTTCCTTTCGCTTTCTGGAGAACAACAAGAACGGTCAGCTTCATCCGGTAGCAATTCCTCTTGGTTCGCCACGACTTATCACCCCACAACAAATATACTATACCCCCTTAGGGTATGTCAAGATGAAATTATTCTAGTCAAATGAATTTGTTCGTCTTTAACTCAAGAAGAAGCTTAATGTTTGTAGGACAGAAAAACAGCCCGGTCTTCCATTAAAAGCCGGACTGTTTGCTTTGAGATTCTAATCAATTATCCCAAGACGCTTGGCTTTTCGGGCAGCTTCACGGCTGGAGCGGGTTCCCAGCTTCTTCAGAATACGATTCACATGCTTTTTTATGGTGCTTTCAGTTGCATGCAGTTTGCTTTGAATATTTGATTGCTTGTACCCTTTATGAATGAACCTTAATATTTCCTGCTCGGCTGAGGTTAACTGCTTACTACGTTGCTCTCTTTTCATCCGCCGAAATTCCTTCACCAGCACACCAGCCGAATCCGGATGAATGTAATTCAAATTATTGTAGGCAGCGCGAATAGCGCAGGGAATATCTTCGAAGTGGGCCTTCGTTACATAATTGACTGCCCCTGCCGCATACGTATCCATAATTGCCTCTTCCTCGTCGATGCCGGTCAGCATAATGATCTTGGTTTGCTTTATTTCCAAAATATCCATGGCCGCTTCAAGTCCGTCATACCCATTATCGGATAAAATAAGGTCCATGAGCACAACATGCGCGTCACTAAGCCTGGCGAGATGAACCGCATCCTCCCTGTTCGCCGCCGAACCGACGACGACAAGATCATGCTCGCGGCTCAGGAAACTTGTGAGTTGGTCACGCCAGACGGCATCATCCTCAACCAACATAACCTTGATTTGATCCAATGTCCCTCACCTCGGTTAACGGAAGCGAATGGGATCGAATCCTTTTGTGTGGAATTTGAATTACGACCGACGTCCCGACATTCAATTCGCTTTGAATATCGATCGATCCGTCATGCTGCTGAATAACATTGTAGCAGTACGTCAATCCGAGACCGAAGTTTTGCTTGCGATGTTTGGTTGAATAAAATGGATCGAACAAATAGGTAAGCTCGTCTTGTGATATTCCCTTTCCGTTATCCTTAAAGACGATCGTAAGATGCTTCCGCGTTTCGCATACCGAAATGAACAACATTCCTCCCGGCTCCATCGCTTCGGCCGCGTTGACGATGATATTGTGGAACGTTTCCTGAAGATGAACCGGATCGCAGAGTAGATAAATCGCCTTATTATCAACATCCGTATGAACCTGAACGCTCCGCTTTTCCAAGAACACTTTCGTCATCGAAAGCGCGCGGCTTAGGATGTCCGTTACCTCATGAATCCCCTCTTTCAGCATGATATCTTGCGTCCGGTTTTGAATGCGCGTCACCATATCCAGCATATGCTTGGTCGAATCAAGCACAACGGCTGCATCGCTCGCAATTTTCTCCTGATGAGACGAAGCTGCCAGATTTCGAATCTGATCGGCGACAATCCGGATTTTTCCGACCTCATTTTTAATCGTGTGGTTCAATATGCTTGTCCCGTACGAGATGGCGCGCATCGTACCGTCCAACCGGTCCTTTTCGAACTTTATCCGGACGCCGAGTACGCCATATTTGATGCCGAGGAGCAAAAATGTTACCAGCAGAATCGTAATCACAAACGGCATAAACCGCCATACTTCCTGAACATCGAAAAACGCCTTTAATGTATAGTTCGCCACGATTTGAAACAGGATCGGGGGAAATGCAACAATATTGGAAAATAAACGGCTTCTTTTCCGTTTCGGATTCTTCTCTTTCATAAAACTGTATGTTAACAGGATAAGACCAACGATCAGATAAGGTACGCACCAAAAAAACAGCGCTTGAAAGTTATGCTGGATCGGGGGAGTGAACGACGTGAGGAAAAGCATCCCGATGATCGGGATGGGAAGCACCCCTGCGAGGATCATTTTCTTTTTACGGCGGAATAACCCGGAGTAGCTGACGGCGAACATCAAAAAACAATAAGGAAGTCCATTATGATTCATAAACGAGCCGAACATGTGCATCTTTAATAAGAATGCTTCAAGGGAAGGCGTAGAGATTTGATACTGCTCCAGATAGGGCAAGATCGTTTCGGTTACCGCGCGCGACAATCCCCCGCCACCGCCTGTAAATGCGGTAAATGCCGCCCAGCGTGTCGGTTCATTTTTGGGATTGATAATCAGCAAAATGGCTGCAATCGTCCACAATGCAATGAGTACAAAGACCATTCGGTCCAACTCCTTTAATCGTTTTGACTACCGATTAAAGAGGAGCGCCGTCGTGGACAGAGGCTTCAATTATGCTCGAATCAAGACAGCCTCCCTCTGTATCGACTTCATCCATTTCTTTTTCTTGTTTGCCACGATGATCGGGTAATGGACATGCTCCAGCATCGGCAGATCGTACTTGGAATCTCCAATCGCCATCGTCATTGCAGGATTCAAGCGTTGGATGTAATTGCGCTTAAATCCTTTCAGCTGAGAAAAGTCGATTCGAATCCTCGAATCCTGTTTAACGACGGGCAAACATACATAGGGAACCTGAAAATACGCTCCGTAATGCTTTACGATCAAATCGAAATTGGTTGACAACAACGTGACCTGAACTCCTTTTTCCTTCAAATAAAAGATGAGATCGTGCACAGGAACGATAAATTGCCTCTTGAGCATTTCTTCAAAATACCTTTGAGCGTATTTCTCTAGCTGTTCATAGGCGTACTTCCCGAACTTTCTTTGCACAAATACGTGATTAAACCAATCTCTCGACAAACGATCCACTGCAAGATAGAATGGAGCCGCAGCCAAGCAGTAAACAAGAAACAGCCACCATAGCAGCCGGTTCTTCAGGCGTTCTCTCTTGATGAACAAGTAAAACTGTACGATGTTGCTTTTGGTAATCGTATTGTCGACATCAATAACCGCATGATTCACCCCATTGGCCAATATTCCGTCAAACTGCGAAAAATCTCTACTGTGCTTCATTACATCTCCCCTCAGTTAGTTTGAATTTCCTAAGACCTCGATCTCACATTAATCCCAGGACATATCGAAGACGATCACTTCCTTTCGTCAATTTTTTCTAAAAAACAAAAAAGACACTACCCCAAACACGTAGTATCTTCTGGATGACTGTAGGGTAACCCGGCTATCATTGCATAATATTATGCAGAAGACCCGTGGCTTTGCGTCCCTGCCTTTCGAACAGGTTTGCCATTATCCAAGTCAGACTTATTACCTATTATTATATTACCAGGTTGTGGAACAGGCAAGAACCAAAATGGGAAATTTTTGAATTTGTCGAATAATCGCTTGAAAGAGTTTAGTACTTTTTTCCTCAGGCCCAGATAGTCTTTGTTCTCAAATCATATTTGGTAGATTATCGTGACATCTAGCGACACGTCTATTTCAACTCCACCGATGAGTGCAGAATTGAGTGATATTTGCCATGGTAACCCGACATTGGAATAATAAAAGGCTTTTAAACCTTCTTTGCTTACATGATTGGCTAACGAGAAATCGTCCATTCCAATTTGATATCGGTAATTCCATAGGCCGCCAAGGTACGATTGAGCAACGTCTTCATCCGATCGGTTTCTTCCATGCTCACTTCATTTGTCGAACGGAGCGTTACGACGCAAGAATCATGATGAAAGGAAACCCGCTCAAGCGAAGTGTCTGCCGGAAACGGATTGTCAAATCCTTCAGGCCGGGTGCGCAACAATTGTTGAATCGTTGTTATTCTTGGCGCTTTAACGGAAGTCTTGTTGATCACCGTTGTCTCCACCGGAACGGCGTTGCCGTTTTGGAACAAATAGATCGTGTAAGTTTCGGTAGTCTCCCGGTTTTCTTCCCGCGGCGCTTCCGATCGCAGCGATCCTTCTTCTATCTGTCTAATCAAGTTCCATACCTCTTCCGTTTCTTTAAAACCTTCAATACGGTACAATTCAACGCCGCTGTCATCCAAAAAGAGCGTGGTGGGATTCATCTTAATGCGATATCGATTGGTCGTTTCATGGTCAACATCCACATAGACGACTTCATATGCAAGCTCTTTTTTGCAGGCAAGCAATTCTCCGATGACCGTATTCATGGAGCGGCCCATCGGACAAGCGGATAGTGTTAACAAAATCAATTTTTTAACCGATTGACTCATGCGGCATAACCTCTCCCGTCTTATTTGATATTGGAAACAGCTTCTTTCATAATGTCGTAATTAATCGCGCCCTGAAACTTTTCCCGAATCACTCCGTCCGAGTCCAGCAAGAATGTCGTGGGATAGGCGACAACCTGATAGGTTTGCATGACGTCTCCTTCCTTGTCCAGAACGATGGGGAACGTGAGCTGTTGCTCTTTCACAAATGCTTGTACGTTATCCGGATTTTCCTCGGTAGGTGTCAGGTTAACACCCAAAATCACAACGTCTTTCGATTGGTAATCCTCATAAAATTTTTGCATATGGGGCATTTCCACCCGACACGGCGGACACCATGTCGCCCAAAAATTGACCAGCACTTTCTTGCCCTTAAAATCAGACAGGTGAACAGGATTCCCTTGCAAATCCGTAAGCGAAAATTCCGGCGCAAGCTGCCCCTTCAGAATGCCCGTCTCCAGGTTTGCTTCCCCCGATTCCGCAATTTTTCCGGTTTCTGAAGAAGACTTGTGAAAATAATCGTATCCGCCATAAACGACGAGCCCTATCAAAACCAGAACAGCGATCATGCTTTTTTTCATCCGTTTCATCTCCACTCGTTAAAAGTTGATCTCCCAAAACGTATATTGGGATAGCCAGGCGCTGATCTTCTGCAATTGCCCGGTAAACAACAGAAACCCCAGCCCAATGAGCAGCCAGCCATTCAGTTTGGACAGGAGAGGTATCCATCTGTTCATTTTTTTCATGAACTGCAGCGAATACGTCAGCAACCATGAAATCAGTAAAAACGGAATACCCAATCCGAGGGAATACACGGCCAACAACCCAACCCCGTTCCACAGCGTTTCGGCAGACCCGGCCAGAAGCAAAATAGATGACAACGCCAACCCTACACAGGGGCTCCAGCCGGCGCCAAAAGCCACGCCGGTAAGCAGCGAACGGATTGCGCCGCGGCTCCTGTTCGTTTTGATTTCCCATGTTTTACCGGACATCAACAGCCGGAGATTTAATAATCCGGCCATTTGCAGACCAAACACAATAATCAACAGACCGCTTATTTCTTGGATCAAATCGCGTTCCTGGGCAAAGAAGCGGCCAATAAAGCTTGCCGAAGCCCCCATCGCGATGAAAACGAGACTAAAACCCACAATAAAACTAAGAGACTGAACAATCAGTTTCCCCCGATGCACGACCAGTTTGCCATCTTGAAAGGACGAGCCCGTCAAATGGGAAACGTAAGCGGGAATGAGCGGAAAGACGCAAGGGGATAAAAAGGATAGCATCCCCGCGGCAAAGGCTGCGAAAACCGAAATATTATCCATGAGAACCTCCTTTTTTCACCTTCTCGTCCAACCAGGCCCATCCGGTCAAACCCGTGGCAACGAGCAGAAAAATCAACTGCTGTTTACTGAAGGACAAAAGCCACATCGGACGATCGGGGACCAGAAACCATAGCATCGCATGTCCAATCGAGAACCAAATGGCGTATGCAAGTCCTATTGGCGAATCGGATCCTCTTGAAGAAAACAAGAAAGACATGAAAAGAACCGCTGTTAATCCGGCGCTTGCCGCATGAAACCAGGCCGGCTCCTCCCCGATCATGAATAACAACACTTGGCAGGCCGACCAACCCGCGAATGCATACGTGATGAAAATGTCGACCCACATTTTTAAAGGAATGTTTTGCTTCAAAGCCTTCTGCCAAATATAGACCGCGGCAACCAGGCTTGCCATCCATTTCCCGCGTTCCCCGCCATCGAAATAGATGAAAGAAACAGGCTGTTGGATGGCTTCAACCGGATGAAAGAGCAGGTAGCTCGCTTTCCAGACGATCAGCCACAGCCAGAATGCGTTTGATACGCAGGACAAGATCAACCCCCGCTCCGGCATGTTTCGGAGCCGATATTGTAACATCAACCAGCCCGCCGCCCCAAAACTGAAATACAAAATCAGTTGTCCGTTCAAGACAAAAGAACCGATTTGAATGCTGCGCAAACCCCCACCTCCTTGCAGATGAGGATAACGCTTCTTTTTAAAGAAATGATTAAGCGATTGGAAAAATGTACATCCAGGTTCACTGCATCTCCTGTGATAGGCTTGGATTAGACCGCGAGCCGATATTTTCCGCCGCGGGAATTATCCAAATCCACAAGGAGGAATTGCAGTTGATGAAGAAAAAACTGGCTATGGCACTGTTTGTAACGACTTTTATTGCCGGAACGATTTCATTGGGACAAGACTCCGCTTCGGCGGCCAAGGGTGATGCCGTCATCGTGAAAAGTGTCAATTTTCGGGACAAGCCTTCCCTAAGCAGCGAGCGCATTCGTTATTTGCAGGCAGGTGAACATGTGAATATTTTGGAACGGGTGAACCCCTATTGGTACAAAATCAAGGATGGCCAGGGGCAAACCGGTTATGTCACAACACAGAGCCGGTACATATCAGTGGGAGGCGCCTCTTCCGGTGAAACCGCACAAACTGCTGCCGGCACAGCCAAAAACGTGATTGAAGCCGGTATAAAATATTTGGGAACGCCTTACGAATTTGGTTCCAGCCGCTCCAATACCAGGACTTTCGACTGCTCGGACTTTGTTCGACAAGCGTTTAAAGACGGGGCCGGCATCATTCTTCCCGGCAATTCCCGGACACAAGCCGAATATGTAAAAAAAATTGGAAAAACAACAACGAATTGGCGAGACTTGAAACCAGGAGACATCATGTTCTTTATGTCGTATAAAGGAAGCAAAAGTTCCAATTATTCCGGAATCGACAAATCCGCACAACGAATCACGCATAACGGCATTTACTTGGGGAATGGCAAGATTTTGCATACGTATTCCGTGAAATCCGGCGGGGTAAGAATCGATAGCATTGAAGGCAAGCACTGGGAATATCGGTTTGTGTTCGGCGGCAGTGTTCTCAAGTAACGCGGAGCGGAAGGGACAGCCATGTCCCTTCTTTTGTTTATGTTTTAATCCTGGGAGCCCTATTGCGGGTATTGGCGGAAGCACGGAGCATTTCCTTCCTTACGAAGGAAGGATCAAGATCGATGGCGGTACACAACGTTTCGAACCAGTCGGTCTTCAAGAAGCCAAGCGCTTCTTGTCGCATTTGGAAATTTCGTCCTCCTTTCCGGGCCTTTGTTTTCAAATCGAAATAAGTTTGGATCAAAATGGCGCAAACCAGAACCCGGTACCCAAACGACATCCTCATCTCTCCCTTCCCGGATGTTCTTCGTTTGATCGTACCGGCCTTGTGTTAAGTTCTGATAAAGAAGGTTTAAAAACAGGCTGGAACTCCCCATACTATCCATAAGCTTGGGATCACATGCTTCAACAAGGGGGCTTAACTGTGGAACTCGTATTGATTCAACAAAATGACACGCACGGTTGTTTGGACGCCCATCCGGAATTCTTCTGGGGCGATCCGCGTCCGTTCTACATTCATTGCGGGGGCTTTTCACGCATCTTCCGCTATGTGACATGTTTAAAACAACAACATCCCCACGTACTGTTTGTTGACGGGGGCGATTTGTTTCATGGTACAGGACCGCTAGTTTTGTCCAAGGGTGAAGCCGTCTTGCCGCTACTCCGACAAATGCCGCTCGATGCTTGGGTACCTGGGAACTGGGACTTTGCTTACGGACCCCAACAGCTATTTTCTTTGATAAGTCAAGTTCCGGCACCGGCATTGGCAATGAATGCCAAGCCAATCTCCGGCAAAGTCAATCCTTTTCATTCGCATATGATTCGGGAAATCGAAGGTATACGGGTCGGTTTGACGGGATGGACTTATCCTTTTGTAGATCAAACGATGCCTCCTTCTTTCTCGGAAGGATTTACTTTTTCGCTAAATATAGACGATATGAGAAAAGTGGTTCATCAATTACGGGAGAAGGAGCGAGCGGATCTTATCGTGGTGATCAGCCATATGGGACTGCCTTTGGATATAAAAGCGGCATCCTGCATTGAAGGGATCGATATCATTTTAAGCGGGCATAGTCATGATCGAATCGACAAACCAATCAGACAAAATAACACATGGATTGTCCAATCCGGGGCAAGCACTTCGTTTCTCGGAAGAATCGATATTTCCTTTGAAAACGGAAAAATAACCCATATTCGGCATCAACTTATTCCGCTTTACGCGGACGAATACGAAGAAGACCCGGAATTCTCGCGTCTTATCCGGGAGATCAAGCAACCTTACGAGACGCTCCTGCGCGAAGAAATCGGCAAGCTGAAAACACCGCTTCATCGCATGTTTTTGAATGAAACGCCGATGGACCGTCTCATCACCGACGCGTACCTGTATGCGATAGATGCCGATATCGCTTTGTCTCATGGTTGGAGGTACGGCGCCCCGATTCTTCCGGGAGTCATAACTGTGGAAGATTTATATCAAATCATACCGACGAACCCGGAATTGTTTACACTAGAACTGGAAGGGCGATTCATTCTTGAAGCCTTTGAAACGAACCTGGAGCAAGTCTTTTCCCCGGACCCGTTTCAGCAGAAAGGCGGATATGTGTTGCGAACTTCCGGTGTCATCATGGCTTATAAACCATATAACCCCAAAGGACGGCGAATCGAACATTTTCTCGTTCAAAATAAACCGCTTAAACAGGATGCCATATACCGAATTGTCAGTGCCGGCGAACAAATCCTCGGGCAATATCAGTCCGTCAAAAAGCATTTGGGAATTCATGCCCATGATGCGATCAGGCACTTTTTTCAAGCCCATCAAACCATTGAAATTCATGATACGCCCCGCATTTTCAGTATTTAGCAGTTATGTGCACAAGCCCTTGCAACAATAAGATAGTGCTGATCGGAAGGATAGGTCAGTTTTTCAACCAAGAACCCATTCTCTTCAAATGCTTCTGCAAGCTCATTGGAATGTATTCGATGACGGAGAGGAGGGCCTTGTTCCGTTTGTTTTTTTTCCCATTCGATACATAATACTGTTCCGCCCGGCTTTAGCACTCTGCTCATTTCTTGGAGTCCTTTTTCCAAAGGTTCTACTTCGTGTAAGACGAATGAAGCGATCACATGGTCGGCGATTTGTCCTGCCAGGGGAATACATTCAATGGCTCCTTCAATTAACTCGACATTGTCCAGTTTTTCCTCCTTCACACGCTTTCCCAAATATTGCAGCATCTGTGGTGCAACGTCCAAAGCATACACTTTCCCGTTGGTAAGTCCTGCCGCGGGTATGGTAAAATAACCGGTACCTGCCCCCAAATCCAGAATAATGTCGTTATCTTGGATTTCCAATAATTCCAATAACTTTTCTGGAGGCAGAACTTTTCGCCGCTCCGGGTTGTCCAGTTTCTCCGTATGTTCAGGGTTAAACCGGCGCTCCGTCATGATTCTTAACCACCTTTACCGTTTTTATTTCCAAAGGGAGAGTAACCCAAAAATTATGCAGATTACCATCCGAGTGCAGTCCGACTTGTCCGCCGAACCGTTCCACAATTTCTTTTACAATCGCAAGACCCAGCCCAGTACCGTTCCTGTCTTTCTCCCGGTGTCTTGACGGATCCACGCGATAGAACCGCTCAAAAACCAAATCGCGAGCTTCACCCGGTATTGATTCTCCCATGTTGGAAACCGTGATGCGGTATTGTTTTTGTTCCCTTTTTCCCGTAATCTTTATCTCATTCCCTGTATTATACATGAAAGCATTCTTGAGCAAATTGTTCATGACCTGTTTGATTCCGTCTTCCTCGCCAAGAACGACTCCCTCTTGTATGGAGACGTCCAATGAAACACCTGCTTTGTCGCTTTCCAACTGAAAAGCCTGAATCGTTTGTTGCAGAAGTTCATGTATTTTGATTTCTGTCTGATACAGACTGTTATTCCCTCGAGCTTCCCAGACCGTCAAATGATGAAGCTGTTCTACGAGACGGGTGAGGTGCTGAGATTCTTCAAGCAGAGATTGATACAATTCCCGATTGCCTTCTATGACACCATTTGATAATGCCTCCAAATAGCCGTTCAAGTTGCTTAGAGGCGTGCGCAGTTCATGCGATATATTGCTTAGAAGACGTTTTCGGTTTTCTTCCGTACGCTTCAATGTTTTTGCCAATTCGTTAAAGTGCTTCGTAAGCTGACCGATTTCATCATGAGATTTCGGTTCGATGGGCTCCGGGTAATGTCCCTCGATCATGAGCTGCGTTGACTTCGCGAGCCGTTTTAAAGGAGAAAGTATTTTTTTGATAAAAACATAATGAATGATGGCGGCAACCAAAATGGCCAAAAAACTTGCTCTCCATAAATAAAACTCCATTGTTTCATTGAAGAACCTGCTTTTTTCCTCACCGACCAGCTCATATTGGCCCACCACCATGCAAGCAAAATCTTTTACGGATACCCCAGCGAGCCAGATCACAACAGCGATGACCAGGCCGTTGACCATAATGAGTTTCATCGTCAAACGCTTTCGCCAAAACATCCAATGTTTAATATGCATCAAATCGATATCCCATCCCTCTTATCGTTTCAATAAAACGGGGGGCTCCTTCCATTGCTTCGATCTTTTCCCGGAGCTTGCTGACATGGACATCCACGGTCCGGTCGATTACAGAACGTTCTTCATTCGGATACAGCTCTTGTAATATTTGTTCTCTTGTCAATATTTGATTCGGATGCCGCATCAGAAAATATAAAAGCTTAAATTCATGCATCGTCAGCGGAATAAGTTCTCCGTTGAACTTCACTTCTCCTCGAAGCGGTTTCAGCGTTAGTCCTTTGTAACTGATTTTACTGCATCGATTGGCCGTTCTTCGCAGGACGGTTTCGACCCTGGCAACGACCTCCTGCGGGCTGAAGGGCTTGGTAATATAATCGTCCGCCCCCATTTGCAGCCCCTGAATCCGATCCGATTCGTCCACCTTGGCCGTCAGCATGATGATCGGAATATCGCTTTTCATATCGGAACGGATCCATTGACACAGCTCTTCCCCGCTTTTATGCGGAAGCATGAGATCCATAATCACAAAACATGGATCGAGCTTTTCAAACAACTTCATTCCCTCAGAGCCGTCTGCCGCTTCTAAGATCTCATATCCTTCTTTTTCCAAATATATTTTCAGCAACTGCCGGATCTTGGCGTCATCTTCAACAATCAGGATCGTTTTGCCCTTCATTCCTCTAACATCCCCTAAACACGTTGCCGTTTGTCCGAGAATAGCATCCATTTGTTAAGATGCGTTAAAGAAAAAACCAATGAGATGAACTCATCGGTTTTCATATCATGGATTCGCAGCCTGATTGATGCATCCAATCAATCGGGCTTCCACATCGGCGGCAATGCCCATCAGAGCAGCATCCTCCAGCATATTCATGAATGCGGTCGGTTTCGGCATGCCGATTTTGGTCTTCCCGTCCGCTTCATAGACCACGATTTTGCACGGAAGAAAGTAACCCGCCAACGCACTTTCACTTACGACTCTGTTCGCTTCCGCAGGATTGCACACCTCCAAAACCACGTACTCCCGCTCAAAATCAAATCCTTTTTCCTTCAGTTTTTCGCGAAGATTAAACCGCCACAGCACGCCAAACTGTTCTTCCTTTAAAGATGTTTCCAAGGCGGCAATGGCATTCTGAACGTTCGCTGTTGTTTCTGCCGTATAATGAAACATGGCCGTTCCCCCAGTCAGTGTATTAACCCTAACGATAGTATGGTATCTTTTCCGGAAAAAACTCGTCTATTTTGTTAAAGGTCCGTCCCACGCCGTGATCCCGCCGTTCAAGTGAGCCACGTTACGGTATCCGCTCCGGCTCAGGATCCTACCGGCTTGCTTGCTGCGCATCCCGCTGCGGCAGTACAAATAGACAGGACTTTCTTTCGGAATCTCGCCTAGTCTCCTGTGAATCTGACTTAACGGAATGTTTACCGCTCCTGGAAGGTGACCCTGCTTAAACTCATGAACCTCTCTAACATCGATCAGCCTTTGCCCTTTGTATTCCTTCTTGAACTGCTCGATGTTCAGATTCCTCAATCCTTTCACCGGAGCGAATTGCTTAAACAGAAACCATGCTAAAAGAATAAATAATATGGCGTAAAAATAATAATTCATGCGGAATCACCTACCTGCTTTTGATCAATAATTCCACGGCCTCCTGAACGAGTTTGCTCGTATCTTTGCCGGCTTCCTTTTCTTCAAGAATGCACTGCTCCAGATTGACCGCAACGATATAGGCAATGGCTTTGTCGACTGCGCTTCTGACAGCTGAGAGCTGGCTCACCACATCCTTGCAGTTTTTCTTTTCCTCCATCATTTTCAGTACGCCGCGTACTTGCCCTTCCACGCGGCGCAGTCTTCTTTTTACATCATCATCGTAATTCATATTCATCGTTATCCCCCATTTGCTTATACGTGTATAGGTATATTATAACCTAAATCCGGGGGAACTGGTCTTAAATAAACAAGTTCACTTTCGCGTCTGCAGCATCCCCCAAATAGGCTGCAACACCGGCATAATCGATCCCGTCGATCAATTCTTCTTTCCGCAATCCAAGCAAATCCATGGTCATTGTGCATGCAACCAGTTTAACTCCCTGCTCCTGCGCGAGCTCAATCAACTGAGGCAGGCTGAGCGCATTATGTTTCTTCATGACATGCTTGATCATTTTGGGACCGATTCCGGCAAAATTCATTTTGGAGAGTCCCAGTTTTTTCGCTCCGCGCGGCATCATTTTACCGAACATGTTCTCAAGAAACCCTTTCTTTACGGAAACAGGTGGATCTTTTCGAAGGGTATTCAATCCCCAAAAGGTGAAAAACATCGTAACTTCGTGATCATAAGCGGCCGCTCCGTTGGCAATGATGAAGGCGGCGATCGCTTTGTCCAAATCTCCGCTAAAAAGAACGATGGTGGTTTTTTCTTTTTGGCTCATATCTATCATCCTTTCTTTGTAAATCATACAGGTATGGGTATTAAAAAGCGAAAAAAATTAGTCATACTTGGTGCATACTTTCTTTTTACGTTGATCATAGGAGCTTCTTCCGGATATAGAAAAGCATACAATTCGTTCTATCCTGCACGCTTTCTTAAAATTTGCGCGGCTCAGCACTTCGCGAAGATTCACCGGCTTTGCCCCATTGTTTTTTCATTCTTTGCAATTTGGGGAAAGATATATAATAAAGACCTTGAACAGGCCCGTGATTTCGAATTTGGTAAGCAATGAAGGTTATTGCTGCAATAAACCAAATCATGTTTTCTTCCTTTCTTTTAGGAAGGAGATGCAGTGCCTGGAACCACATCCCCTTCAAAAACTTATCCTTTCTTTACGATAAACTTAAATACACCGTTGTCTTCTTTAGCTTCGATCAATTCATGGTTCGTTTGTTTAACCCATGCTTGGAAGTCGTTCATGGAACCTTTGTCGGTTGTGTGCAATTCCATGATTTGACCGGATTCGAGCGAATCGATTGCTTTCTTTGCTTTGACGATCGGCATCGGGCAAGCAAGACCTTTTGCGTCAACAACAATATCCGCCATAAGTTGAACCTCCTTCCTTACATTTTAACCGTGATGATGTACCGCGCAGCGGTTCGGTCCAATCTCGAGTTCGACCGCTTTTTCTGCATCGACTTGGAGTTCGCCCCGGTTGATGGCCACAATTTCTTCAAAATTTGGCGGTTTCTCCATGGAGACCGCGCTAGCCACTTGTTCCGTAAAGGCTTCTTGGTCGGCGTTTTGCATAATTTCGTTATTCTCGCGAATTTCACCGAATGTGGCCCCAACAATACCGTTATCGTTGATCTCCTGAATGTCGGCATAGTGAGCGGGCAGAACGAGACAATCGTCCGGGAGATCGCTCAGCTTGTTGAACACGGTATCGTACAGATCCATCGCCCATTCTTTTGCCTTGCCTCCAAGATCGGGTCTTCCCAAACCGCCGACAAAGATGGTATCTCCGGACATCAAGAACCGGTTGTTGATCAAGAAGGATGTCGATCCGGGGGTATGCCCAGGCGTGGGAATCGCCAAGACCTCCACATCAATTTCTCCGACTCTGATCCGATCATGCCGATCCAACGGCTCAAACTTCAAATTCGTATCCTTTACCTCCCCGGAAGAGATGTAATACGTTGCGCCGGTTTGTTCGGCAAGCTGTCGCCCTCCGGAAATATGATCGGCATGCAGATGGGAATCCACGACATGTTCAATCTTGAAACGATGCTGTTTTGCAAGTTCAAGGTAAACATCCACCTTTTGATTCGGGTCGATGATCATGCCTTTCCCTTCCGAAATGACGGCATAGGAGAGGCAGCCTTTAGACAAACGGTTGATTTGAATCAATTTGAACTTTTCGTCCATGTATACGATGGTCGGATGGTAGAACTGGCTCCAGGCCAGCATTCCGCCTTCCAACGAGTAGGTTTTATACCCTTTCTCCATCAACATTTCCGCTACAAAGTCGGAAGATCCGCCTTTTGCGCAAACGACGACCATTTCCGTATCCTTTGGCAGTCCGGCGTGCACCTGCTCATCCTCTTCCAGAAAGTTAAAGTACGGAATGTTAACGGATCTCACTTTTTTTCCTTCAATTTTCCAATCGTTATAATCTGTCTCGTTCCTTACATCGAGAATCACCACGTCTTCACCCGAATTCATTTTACGGTGAAGCTCTTCTGCCGTAATCAAGGGTACTTTTTCCATTCTTATTCTCCTTTCCCGCTTAAAAGTTCAGCGTCACCTGCGCGTCGAATGCAAAATCCAAAAATGCCGCGGCGCCGCCGAGTTCAATTCCATCGATAAAGTGCTCTTGGTCAAGTCCCATCACATCTACTGTCATTTGGCAGGCGATCATGCGGACACCCGATTCTTTGGCCACGTCCAGAAGTTGGGTTACTGTCGGAACATTAATTTTTTTGAAGCCTTCCGCCAGTCCTTCGTTACCCGGTCTGAGTTGCAGCATTTGCTCGGAATCCTTATGAATGATCGACAGTCCTTCAAAGGTAAAGAAGATAGCCACCTCAGCGTCCAGCGCCGCCGCTGCCGTTGCAATGTTCAATACTTTGTATGCAGTTTCAAGACCCCCGGAAGATGCGATAATCGCCACTTTTTTGTTTGCCATGTTTTGTTCTTTCTCCTTTACTCGATTATTATTCGTCGCTTTCTGTGGCCCCCTGCCACTGGGACATGCCTGGCACCACATTCTTTACTTTGGAAAATCCGCGCTCGGCAAGAATTTGGCAGGCCATATCGCTGCGGTTCCCCGTTCTGCAAACGACTGCGTACTCTTTGCCCGGATCCAGCTGACTCAGTTTTTCCTCCAGTTGTCCCAAAGGTACGGAAACGGCGCCGGGAATGCGCCCGAAGGCATATTCCGCAGGTTCTCGTACATCCAATACGCTGATGCTATCACCAGAAGTTAGTTTTTGATTTAGTTCCTCGTTACTCATGATGTGAGGGAATTTTATTTCCGTTTTTGTCTCGCTGTCCGATGCTTTTCTCAAGAAATGGCGGAAAACCCCGTTCTCTTCCTTCAGACCAATGTATTGATGGCCGGTGCGTTTAGCCCAGCCCTGCAAATCTGCGACGGAACCCTTATCGGTGGCCCGCACTTCAAGGACTTCCCCCGGCTGCATTTCATCGATGGCTTTTTTTGTTTTTACGACCGGCATCGGACATGCCAGCCCTTCGCATTCAAGGACGCGGTTCGTTTGGATTGCTATAGTCATTACAATCACCCTCCCGTTATAGAATGTTTATTTTCCGTATTCGATATCCCCGGTCCATTCGGACATGCCGCCTTGCATATTGACGACCTTATAGCCCATGGACTCGAGATATTCACACGCCAAACCGCTGCGATTACCGCTCCGGCAGATGACAATCGTTTCTTTGTCCGGATCCAATTCCTTGCGTCTTTCACCAATAGTACCTAGCGGGATATGCTTGGCGCCGGGAATATGTCCCGACTCCCATTCGTCTTGCTCGCGCACATCCAGTAAGTTCAATTTCTCCCCCTGCTCAAGCCGCTTTCGCACTTCATGGGGGAGGATAACTTTCGAATGTTTCCCAGCCATTTTCGTTCACACCTTGTTAAGTTAATATATCCACCCAAATCTTGATCACCGTTGCCGTAATGAGCGCGGCGAGAATCCATTGCAGCACCTTCACATTCATTTTCTTGCCAAGCTTGGCACCCAGCGGTGAGGCGATGATACTCGCTATTACCATCACCAGGGATGGAATCAACAGCAGGTGACCCCCCATCACTTTACCGACCGTAGTGCCAATCGAGGAAATGAACGTAATCGCCAACGATGAAGCGATAGCCACACGTGTAGGAATTTTTAGAACAACCAGCATGATCGGGACAGTGATGAATGCGCCGGCTGCGCCAACGATACCCGACAAAATACCCACGATTGCAGCGGCGATTGCTGCAACAGTTGTGTTGAAGCTAACATTAGAATAGTCAGCCCTATCCGTTTCTTTTTTTGGCATAAACATCATGACGGCCGCAACGAGCGCCATAACGGCATACGTCAAGTTAATCGCGGAATCGGGCAGAAATTTCGAACCGTAGCCGCCTATAAAACTCCCCGCAATGATAGGAATCCCCATGGCAAGGACGAGCTTCTTGTTGATAAACCCTCCTTTGCGGTAAGCAAACATGCCGGCTAACGTTGCGAAGAACACTTGCACAGCACTTACCGCAGAAACCTCTTGTGCGGTAAACGCCGCAAAACCAAGTAAAGGGGGAATATACAGCAGCATCGGATATTTAATAATGGAACCTCCGATCCCGATCATTCCTGAAATCAGAGAACCGATGAAACCAATAACGAAAAGTGTGAGGATCCAACCGAAATCCAGTTCCATAAGACACCCCTTTCGTTAGTATTATTCCGATTCAAGTTACTTCCAATATACCTATAGGGGTATTTTTTCAATTAAAAAAAATTAATTTGCGTATTGCATGATGAATGCTTTCAGTTTATTTAACGGCTGAATACCAACGAATGTTGTGGCTTCTCTCCCGTTAACAAAGAGTTTTAATGTAGGAATACCTTGGATTCGGTATTTTACGGAGGCGAACGGATTTTGATCCACATTTAATTTTGCAATAACCGCCTCTTTATCCACTTCATCGGCCAATTGATCCAAAACAGGAGCCATCATGCGGCATGGTCCGCACCACGGGGCCCAAAAATCAACCAGTACGATTTTGTTATTCTTGATGATTTGATCCAAGGTATCGTCCGTTGCTTTTATTGTTGCCATGAAATCGCCCTCCTTGTGATTAATGTAATATACCAATACCCCTATGTGTATATTAAAATATTTGTGATTAACTGTCAAGATTATTTGTAACATCAGACGCCGAATCAGATTAAACAAACCAGATTTTTCGTCACAAAGGCGGTTGGATCACTAAGGCAAGAACCTTGCTACGCCCATTGTAGGCACCTGCCATCAATTGTTGGCTAGATTAGTTTCAATGATCTTTGTACATGAAGACTTGGAGTCTGAATGTGGGTGAACGAGACAGAAACATTGATGAAGCCAGACTGTATCCAGTAGGAGAGGCTACAATTAAACGTGTTGTCATAATAAATTCCCGAGAGGTTTTAATAAAGGGGTGTCTCAGATCATATGTAACGTTGGGAAAGCACAACAAATTAAAAGGATTTCAATTGGAGTAATCATTATTGTATTAGGCTTATATTTTAGAAGTTGGTAGGGACTAATTGGATTGGCACCAATCATTACTGGTGCGATTCGTGCCGCTAAATGCAATTCTAGGAATGCAATTCAATGACATCTTTCTGGTCCGTAAACCAGCTTGCCGCAAATGGTGCAAAAATAAACATAAGAATTCCTACAAAAGACATAAAGAGAACGGCCACGCCGGTCGGTCAGAAGCCCATATCGAAAAGCATCTTCGAACCGTTTAGCTCCATTATTCTGCCCGACAAGGGTTGCGGCCGCTACGCCAAACCCATATCTGGGCAGGCAGAAGTATATTTCAATGTTTCCGGCAATCATATGAAAATGCGATCTTTGATTTTTGAATCTTACCATACAACATGACGGTCCCAATGATCCGAACGATTACCGTAGCCAAAGCCGCCCTGACAATCCCCCAGCCAGCAAACTCATAAAGGCCTTAAATAAAGATTTAATCAAGACTGTATTTGTCAACTGAAAATCCGGCCACATAATCATTTAATTTCCGGCCACGCGGCATAAAAATAAAAGCTACGCCAACTGCTGTTTTTGCAACCACTCCTTTGTTTCTTTCATGCGATATGAATTTCCGTTCATGTTGACGATGTAAGACTGATGCGTCAGCCGGTCAATCATCGCAGCGGTCATCACCGGATCTTGAAAAATCTCACCCCATCGTTCAAAGGACAGATTGGTCGTAATGATCGTCGATTTACGTCCAGCCCGAAGTGACAGATGGGTAAACAATAATTCAGACCCTTCTTTATCAAACGAGATGTAACCCATCTCATCAGCTATGACCAGATCATACTTCTCGAAACGGTTCTGGAATGCACGTAGAGTCTGTTCCGACCGGCATTCCCTGATCCGGTTCACGAGCAGGGGGACGGTTGTAAACCATACTTTGTAACCCTCCAGGCAAGCTTTCAGACCTAACCCGATGCTAATGTGCGTTTTTCCAGTCCCTGGGTTTCCGGACAGAATTACGTTGCGCCCTTCTCGGATAAAATCTAGCGTTTTCAACAGTTTTAACTTCTTCTGTGCATCTTCCGGCAAGTCCCCGACAACCAAATCTTCGAGATATTTTTTGTGCGTAAATTCCGCCAACCGTATTCGGTTGTACCGGGACGCTTCCCGACGGGCATCGCATTCCTTTTCGAGAAGTTGCGTCAGAAATTCTTCGTAACTGGCGTCCCGTTGAGTCGCTTCCTGAATTTGCTCTTCCAAATGCTTACGAATCATCGGGAGCCGCAATTCTTTGCTGTATTCCAGAATCATTTCCTTCAACGCCTTGCGCGGCGAGTGGCTCATGCAGCGCCCTCCTTCGTTTCTGTCGGCCTAGTATCAAACAATTCATCGTACATGCGCAAATGCTCAACTGATCGCTCCGCAATCTCTTGGCCGGTTTCCGAATGTGTCGTCCGAACCACCGGCGCCAGATCTCGGTTTTTGGCACATAGCACTTTAATTTTATCCGTGGTTACATGGGCTGGGTGGATCCACTCCAATTCCTGAATAGCTTGCTCGATCTCCGCGAAACTGGCATCATCTCGAATATATTGCAATAGTTGTACAAATTCCTTGTTGCGTCTGGTATAATACCTTTCGTAGATTGTTTTTATCTTTTTGGGAGCCTGTTGCCACGCCGCGCTACCGGCGAATGCACCAGGTTTTTTCTTTAGCGTATCTAAATAATGGTTCAAGTCCAGCCGCCACTCATGGCTGCCGGTACACCGTACATGCTCCGCTACTTTCGTTTCTTGGTGAAAACAAAGCACTCGGGTCGAGTACACCTTGATCATGATCGATTCTCCAACCAGATGATCTGGTACGGAGTAACGATTTTGGTCCACCATAATCGTCGCGTATTTATCCGCCCGCCCGTAAAGTACACGGGCTGCGTCAAACGGGGGCGGGGAAGGCAAAAGGGTGGGGCGTTCTTCTTCCAGTCGTTCCTTCGCCGTCTGGCCGTTATTCTCGGTTTGCGGCTTTTGGTTGCGCTGAGTGCACACCTCCTGTAAATATTGGTTCGCTTCTTCAAGCGATTCAAATTCGTGCCGGAAGGCGAAGGCTTTCCGACGCACGACTTCTACGCTGCGTTCCACATGTCCTTTCTCATTGCCGCTGCGAATATTGCAAAACCGGAATTGAAAGCCGTAATAAAGCGACAGTTGGAGTAATCCTTGTGTCGGCTCCTTATCCGTTCCGACGAACCGTTTCACCGCGACTTTCATGTTGTCATACACCATGGTTCGATACACACCGCCGATATGCTGAAAGAACAGGGCATGTGCTTCTTGGAAGCATTCCGTCGTTTGCTTGGTGAACAGGTATGCAAAACGGTAATTCCCATATGCGGATGTGAAGACTGCCATCTGAAAAGTTTGAAACTTTCCATTAATTTTGAGCTTCACTTCACCCCAATCGAATTCGCAAATGTCCCCAAGCTCATACAGTGCCTTTATGTATGCTTCCTTTGGTTTTCGTTCCAAACTACGAACCGTCCGAAGAACAGTACTATAGCTGATTTGGATACCTTCGGCTTCTAGTGCCTCGAAGATATCTACCGCCTTCTTTTGCTGTTTGCGTTGCCCTTGGCTTCGCTTTACTTCGTTCTCATCCAGATGAGCCTGAATCTTAGCTGTCATTTCGTCGGTCAGTTTTCGTTTGGGTCGAATTCCGACTGTATACTTGGGCGCGGTAGTGAGGGCATCAATCAGTGCTTGGATATCCACCGAGTTGTTCCCCTCAGCTAGTAGCTGTTGTCTCCTTTCCTCATATTGCCTGATGTACTTCCCAACCGTCTCCCGATGGATCCCTGTCAATCTTGCAATCTCCCGGCGCGACCTCCCCTCATGAATATGCATCATTAATATTTGTTGCATCGTGTTCATCGCGATCATTCTCTCCCAGCCCCTACTTGTTGATTTTCTCTCCAAGTAGGTTTATCGGTTGTGGCCGGTTTTTCAATGATTTTGCTGGCCTGTTTTTAAGTTACCATAGACAATCAAGACAGATATGAATGAATTGATCCTGATGCTTTCATCGGCGTTTTCATATCTCCAGAGGCACGAAGAATACTACCTAATACGCTCATAAGCGAAATAAAGATGGATGGAATGGCAACGATCAGTCCTTTATTTCGTTATTCTTCCCAACCGATCCCATTGAGAATCAATTGATGGAACATCCGATCCATTTCGTACGCAGAATAATGCGCATTCCGATCCATCCACCAAATCATGAGCGTCATCAGTGTATTGACGACAAATTCAACCGCCAAGTCTTGGGGAATCAACGATGAATCAGAAGATGACAACTGCATTTCGATTTCTTCCCTCGCCAAATCTGTGATCATCCGTTTCATATGGTGGAGAACAAGCGCCCCGCTCTGCTTGCCGACAGTTGCCCGGTAAATTTGCTTGTGGCTTTGTACATGCTGCAAGATGGCGAGGCTAAAGCCAAAACTTGTTCTCCCTGTTTCTTCTGCAATAGTGCGTTTGGACATCTGTTCCTTGAGAAACTCGCGAGTCCTGTTGATCGTGTCTACAAGAAGCTCCTCTTTGTCGACGAAATGAAAGTAAAAAGTGGATCGACCAATATTCGCCCGATCGATTAAATCCTGAACGGTAATGGCTTCATACCCCTTCTCGACGATTAAATCCAGAAGCGCTTCGTGCAGCATGGTACGCGTTCGCTGTACCCGCCTGTCTTCCTTCTTGTCTGACACGAATTACCCCCCTTTTGTTGAACAATGTGTAAAAAGTTGTTTCATAACGAACATGGAGACCGCCTTTGATTATTGTCGAGTTCCCACACGAACATTATGATCGAAATTGAACATCATGTTCAACAAAAATTTTAGAGGAGGAACCGAAAATGACTCAAGGGAGCCCGCTCATTTCTCTTCGCCGTGTGTTCAAAACATACGCATCGCCATCGGGGGACTTCACTGCGCTCAAAGAAGTGAACTTGCAAGTGCAAAAGGGGGAATTCGCGGCTATTGTCGGCAAGTCAGGCAGCGGAAAGTCAACCCTTATCAATGTGATTACCGGAATCGACAGCCCCACTTCCGGAGAAGTGTTCGTCGCCTCTACAGCCATTCACTCACTGAATCAGGAGCAGCTTGCGATCTGGCGCGGGAAAAACGTCGGTGTTATCTTTCAGTTCTTTCAATTGCTGCCTACGCTAACCGTAGCGGAAAACGTCATGCTTCCGATGGATTTCTGCCATACGTATCCGGCACGCGAAAGACGAGAACGGGCGGTTGCACTTCTGAGCAAGGTAGGCATTGCCGAGCAGGCGGACAAACTGCCATCCGATCTCTCCGGCGGACAACAGCAGCGTGCAGCCATCGCCCGGGCGCTGGCGAACGATCCACCCATCCTGGTTGCCGACGAGCCGACCGGCAATCTCGATTCTCATACGACGGACGTCGTGTTGAATCTCTTTGCCGAGCTGGCATCGGAAGGTAAAACGGTGGTCATGGTTACGCACGAGCGCGATTTAAGCCGATATTTCACAAGATCGATTTTGCTGTCCGACGGAGCCATCGTGTCCAATACAGCAGCGGTCAAGGAGGCTTTGCATCATGCTTAGTCCTCGCCTACGGAAAATGCTACGCGATCTCCGTATCGCCAAGGGACGAATGGTCATGATGGTTCTCTCCATCGCGGTCGGAATCTTTGGCATTGGAACGATTCTGAGCGCCTACACGATTCTAACCCGTGAAATGAGTCTGAATTATCAAAGCACGAATCCAGCTTCCGCTTTCTTGGAATTGGATCATATTGACAAATCCCTCTTAGACGGAGTACGTAATCGACCCGGCATCGCAGGTGCGGAAGCGACGGCTTGGGTGGAAGCCAGAGTCGAAGTGCGGCCCCAGGAATGGAAACCGCTCCTTATCTTCGGCGTGGAAGATTTCAAGAGCATGCGCATCAGTACTTTCCGTCCCGAATCCGGCGCTTGGCCGCCTTCGGAAGGTTCGATATTGCTCGAACGCACCGCGCTTCAGCTCTTAAAAGCAAAAATCGGAGATGCCCCGCGCATTCAAACACCCGACGGTCAGAAGCTGAATGTTGCCATCACAGGAACCGTCCATGATCCGAGCTTGGCACCATCGTGGCAGGAGCAAACCGCCTACGGGTATGCCGCCCCTTCGACGTTGGCGTTGCTTGGCGAAACCGACGCCTTTCATATTTTGAAAGTGCTCGTCAAAGATCAGCCAATGAACTCGCAGGCAATTGAACGGACAATCGGAGAACTGGCCGTATGGTTGAAACAGCAAGGACATAAAGTCGGAGAAATCCGAATTCCGCCTCCCGGAAAGCACCCGCACCAGTCCCAGATGACGGCAATTCTGATCATGCTTCTTATCTTCAGTCTATTGGCACTCACGCTCAGTGCCATTCTGATTGCCACGATGATCGGCGGACTGCTTGCAGGGCAAATTCGCCAAATCGGCGTCATGAAAGCGATCGGTGCGCGAACGAGCCAGATCGCCGCCCTGTATCTCCTATTGATCATGCTTGTAGGTTTTGCAGCCGTCCTGTTAGGTATGCCCACGGGCATTGCAGCTGGACGAGGTTTTGCGGTTACGGTTGCAGAACTTTTAAATTTCACGCTGTATAGCGATTCCATTCCGTTGTGGAATTACGTCGTATTGCTGTTGGCCGGTATACTCGTTCCTTTTCTTACGGCACTTGTTCCCATATGGAGAGCAACGCGGATTACCGTCCGGGAAGCCATCAACGATTTTGGCACAAGCAGGAAGTCTTTTGGCTCCAAGCGACTCGATATATGGCTCGGAAAAATACGAGGACTGGATCGAACACTGATCCTTGCCTTGCGCAATACGTTTCGTAGAAGAGGACGATTGTTGCTCACTCTTAGCTTACTGGCAGCTGCGGGCGGCATGTTCATGACAAGTTTAAATGTCAGAACAGGCTGGGAATCGATTTTGTCCGATGCAGTTTCGAATCGTCATTATGATTTGGAAATTCGGCTGAATCGTCCGGAGGCGGAGCACCGAATCATCCAGATCCTTCAAAGCATCCCCGAAGTCCGGCATGTGGAAGCTTGGAATCGTGAACCTGCCGCGGCGATCCGAACCGATGGTTTAGATATCATTCGAACTTACCCGGACGGGGGACACGGCAGCTTTACGCTTCGCTCCGTTCCAGCAGATACGGAAACGGTTGAATTGCCGCTATTGAAGGGACGATGGCTTCGAAGCGGAGATTCCGATAACGCCGTTGTGCTAAACCATAATGCCCATGCTTTATTTCCAGAGGTGAACTTGGGGGATCCCTTATCGCTAGCGATTAACGGAAATCCGGTTCAATTGCAGGTGGTCGGCATCGTGCGGGAAAACCTGTCACCCGCAGCAGCCTATGTATCCCCGTCAGGATATACCAAAGCCGTCGGACTTTCGGGGCAGACGAACGCCTTGAGAGTCGCATTGAAGGACCCCGGCACCGTAGACAGGGTTCAACAAGAAATCGAACGCGTGCTCGAGAAAGAAAACGTCAGGGTGGAAGCGGTGATTTCGGAGACGATGCTAAATGAAGCGGTAAGTGGCCATGTCTATATCCTCATCTTTGCCTTGATCCTGATGTCGGTCATCATGGCAGTCGTCGGCGCACTAGGGCTCATGTCGTCGATGGGTACAAACGTAGTCGAGCGCACCCGTGAATTCGGAATCATGCGCACCATCGGCGGTCGATCGAGGACGGTTCTTCGGAACGTCGTCAGCGAAGGGATATTTATCGGCCTCATGAGCTGGGTAATTGCCCTTGTCATCTCGTTGCCGGTGTCTGCAGCCGTTGGAAATCTGATCGGAAATTTGGCCTTTCGTTCGCCTTTGCCTCTCGTTTCGTCGCCGACAGCCATTTTGATTTGGCTCGTCATTATTATCATCGGATCAGCAACTGCAAGTGTCTATCCTGCATGGAAAGCATCGCGGCTGACCATTCGGGATACGCTCGATTACATCTAGGAAGGAGAGAACCATCCATGAGAAAAAAGGCACTCGTAACAGTCATTATCCTCGCTGTGATCGCGTGGATAGCAGTGGCCTTTCACCAGATCGACTTTATCGATATGGTTAAAAAAATGCACGGAGGATGAAACCATGCCAAATGATTAGCTGAGAGATCGTCTATTTTTTCAACTGAAAGCATCTCACTGAAAAGTCGCTGATTTGTTGCATAATGCAACAAATCAGCGACTTTTTCTAACAAGCGGTCTGACCCCCGGATACGCCGACATAAAGAACATCTCCGTTTGTATCCGACTCAAGTTTTGACTTTAAGCTCGATAACACGTCATCCCAAGCATGGATATGCCATTGTTTTGCTGCAGACCAACCTTCGGAATCTTTCCAACCGTTATGCTTTAACGAAACCTTTGTATTCTTCCCGTGTGCAGTGAATGTTACTTCAACGACCGTTAGCTCGTTAGGCTGATTCATGAGTTCGGCGAATTGATCCGGATCTTTCAAATCAAAAACCAAGACCTTCGGTATTTCAATCTTCAAAACCTTGCAACCTTTTGTGCTCATCGTATCTTTGTCAGCAGGGTTAAAATAAACCTCGTATTTGCCTCCAACTCTCGGCTCAATCTCAGCAGCATGTGTAAACCATTGCGCTACCCGTCCGATTCGGTCCATGTTCTCCAGACCGAATCAATATCTGATTGAATCACTACTTCTTTCTGAATGGACATGACTCTCTTCCTCTCTTTCTAAGCGTTTTTACCATTTTATTCTGATAAAAGATTTTCCCGAAATCATTCCGGATTTTGCTGACTCACCGGGTGTGTAGTCCACGCAGTAAAGGTAAAGAAGCCTATTTTTTCAAAGACTCTTTCATCCTGTAAAACGACACAACGCCCGCAGCCAAGGGCAAAAGGGATAGAATCGCTATGGCAGCCTTAGAATCAATCATATCTGAAACGAAGCCGGCAAACAGCGCTCCAAACGCATATCCGCTGTCTCTCCAGAAGCGATAGACTCCCATCGCCGATGCTCTCCAGGAAGGATCGGCCACGTCGCTAACCGTTGCCTGGAGAGTCGGATAAACCATCGCGGTTCCAAGTCCAATAACGATAGCGTCTAATAACCATGCGGTATAGCTGTGCGAAAAAGCAAAAGATAACAGGCCAAGCCCTTGCAAAGTCATTCCCGCAACGATCAGAGGTTTTCTTCCCCATATGTCGCTCAGGGCGCCGGTAAGCAGTTGAAAGGTTCCCCACGATATCGGGTATGCGGCAACGATAACCCCTATCTCGCCGACCGTTAACCCTTTATCCAGCAAGAATAATGGAAATAGCCCCCATGCCACCCCGTCTTTGAAATTGGTAGCCAGCCCGGAGATGCTGCAACTCGAAAGCGTTCGCTCTTTCCAAGTCACCAACTTCATGATGATTGTCGATGAATACTCGGATTGAGCAGATTTTGTCACGTTTTGAAGCGTCAAATGTTTTTCCGTAGCATTCACGGTTAACGAAAGCAGAAATCCGACCAACGCAAACCCGAGTCCCCATAAAAACGGCTCCGGGCGCAAAGATGAAACGGATGCGATGTACCCCGTCATGGCAGCGGCAGCCGAGAGACCTAAATAGCCGGCTGCTTCATTCAGACCGATCGCAAATCCCCGCTCATTGCTTTTCACCAGGTCGATCTTCATGTTCACCGTCATGGACCAAGTCAAAGCTTGATTGATTCCCAGAAATAGATTGGCAACAATAATAACCCACCATTCATGCGCCGCAATGACCAGCAGGGGCACGATGAAACCGAAGCCCCAGCCCGCCAGCAATACTTTTTTGCGACCGAATTGCTCCGCCAACCTGCCTGCAAAGTAGTTCACGATCGCTTTTGAGAACCCGAACGATACGATAAATGACAATGCTGCGCTAGTAGAAGCAAGTCCAAACTCTTGCTCGCCAATGAGCGGCAAAATGGTTCGTTCCATTCCCACCATGGAACCGACGAACAAATTGGTGAATACAAGCATGAAAAAGTTGAATGCGTTGTTGCGAATGCCTTGTCGAGGAGTCATTTCGGTCATGGCTTATTCGTTTGAAAACCGGAGTTATATGCTCGAATCTCCTGGTATCCTGCGGGAGGTTCGGGAATATTTTCGGTCATGAAGGCAACAAATGCTTCTCTCTCCTTCAGACGCAACGCTTTATTGGATTTCTTCTCAAATCCGATGGTGGAAGAAGGTTTGCCGCTCAAGCTCCTGCCGCATACCGAACCGGAATACGCTCCGGGATACACTTCGAGTTCATCCGGCAGAACCAGAATCTTTTGAAACAAGCTTTCGTACAGCTGCATTGCGCCCGCCTTGACGTCACTCGCCAGTTCCGTCCGACCCACATCTCCAACCATGAGAGTGTGCCCCGTTACGATAAACCAAGGATCGTCGCCGCGCGCCCGATCCGTTACGACAAGACTGAAATGCTCTGGGGTATGACCGGGCGTATGAAGAATTCGAATCACGGTGTTCCCGGCAACGATTTCGTCCCCGTCCTCGACGGATTGAAACGGAAAAGCGGTTGCCGCTGATTGATGCATGACATAAGCTGCGCCTGTCTTTTTCGCCAACTCTCGCGCGCCCGAAATATGATCGGCGTGAAGATGAGTATCGATCACATAACGAATGTCCATGCCAAGACGCTTGGACTCTTCGATATAGAAATCCACGGCTTCCTCGACCGGATCCACGACAACCCCTTGCGACCGGCTGCCGCACCCAAAGAAATAGGAAATGGCCACCACCGGATCGTGATGCAAGTATTGACGAAATAACATTTCAAACGCCTCCTTTTGTGATGCAAGGTATCCGTTCTTTGATCAACGATAAGGCTTCTTTAACCGTCTCTTCTGTCGTATTTCTCCCCAGACTGAATCGTACCGCTCCTCTTCCCTTCTCTTCAGGAACTTTCATTGCCGATAAAACCGGGGATAACGACGTGCTGCCTGTGTGGCAAGCGGAACCCGTCGTGGCCGCGATCTCGGGCAATCGCCGAAGTATTTCCTGCCCGCTGTAACCATGAAAATTGATATTGAACGTATTCGGCAATCGATGAACGGGATGCCCGTTCAATGATATCGCGTCTTGAAAGTGATTTTTCAATTCATTCCAGAAATATTGACCGAGTGCTTTGAGATGTTCGGCAGATAAATCCTGAGCGGCCAACTCTGCTGCTTTGCCAAGCCCGGCAATATACGGAACGTTCTCGGTTCCGGCCCGCCTCCCCGATTCATGCCCGGCACCATGGATAAGCGACTCAAGAACAACACCGCTGCGGATATATAACGCTCCGATCCCCTTGGGTGCATAGAACTTATGACCCGCGACGGATAACAAGTCAACCCCGAGCTCATGTACATTAACCGGTATCTTTCCGACGGATTGGGCAGCGTCCGAATGCAAATAAATTCCGTGCTTTCGGGCGATTCGGGAAATTTCCGATATGGGCTGGATCGTTCCCACTTCGTTATTGGCATGCATGATCGAGATGAGAATGGTTTGATCGGTGATCGCCTTTTCGACATCCTCAGGAGAGACGAGACCGAATTCATCAACCTCGAGATAGGTAACTTGCGCACCTACTCTTTCAAGAAAACGACAAGCCTCCAGAACGGAAGGATGTTCAATTTTTGTTGCAATGATATGATTTCCTCGTCTTTGACGGCCAAAGAATACGCCTTTCAGCGCCTGATTATTCGCTTCGCTGGCTCCGCTTGTGAACACGATTTCTTCCGGATTGCAACCCAAAAGAAGCGCAACACTCTCCCGCGATTGATGGATGGTCTCCTGAAGCGAATGGGATGCCCAATGATTTGCAGAAGGGTTGCCGAACCGGTCAACCAGAAACGACTGGATTTCCTTCGCTACTTCTGGAGCAATGGGAGTGCTTGCGTTGTAATCCAGATAAATTCGGTTTAGTGAAGGCTTCCCGTGTGTTTTTTCCATTCATGCACCCCCTCTTCCAATCGGTAAGCGAGGAAACCTTTGTTACGCAGCTCCAAGACGGCTTGTGCCGAGTACACACAGTATGGCCCGCGACAGTAGATTACAATTTCAAGATCGCTCGGCAGTTCATTCATATGTTCAGCCAGCTCATCAATCGGAATGGAAATAGCGCCAGGAATATGATCATATTCGTACTCTTCGGAAGGCCGGACATCAACGAGAATGATTTCCCCCTGTTTATGTTTGGCCAATGCTTCTTCCAGAGAAATCGTATGAAAACCGCCGTGTGGGGGCATAAATTCTTCTTTTATCTTTTGAATGTCTGCAAGCTGCTGTTCCCCTGTTTTCCACATAGACAGCAATAGTTCGTTTACTGCCGTGTTCGCCAACTCATAATACACATAAGTTCCCCTCTTCTTGGACGTCACCAAGCGGGCTTCGGAAAGAACCTGAAGATGTTGGGAGACGTTGGCGATGGTCATATCCGTCTGCTGGGCAAGCTTTTCGACGGACTTGGCCCCCTGTGACAGCAGGTTGAGAAGTTCAAGGCGTCTCTCGCTGGATAAGCATTTTCCGATCCGCGCGAATTGTTTATAAATCGCATCTTTGAAAGGTCTTCCGTTCATGTTGTCCATCTAAAACCACCCAATATTCAAGTATTCACTTGAATACTAAAACAAATTCATTGCCCTGTCAATACATAGAAATTGCCGATTGCCAGGGTCAATAAAAAAAGCTTTCATCCCGTATGCATGGGACAAAAGCCGGTTTGGATCTATTTATTCGGGGCAGCCCACACCAGGTATACAGCTCCCAACATATGCCGCTCTACTTTCTTTATGTTCAGGTTCGTATTCTTAAGAATCTGCAAGATGTCTCGTTTAAGATGGCATCCGACCATTTTCTTGAACAACGGATCCACCATCTTTTGAATCCGGCCGACGAACCGATATGAGCTGATTCCATGTTCCATTAATAAAATCTGTCCGCCCGGCTTGCACCACTTTTGAATATTACTTAATACTCGATGTGGATCTTCATACCCGCAAAACGTCAATGTGGATACGATGGTATCAAACAAATCGTCCGGAAAGGAAAGCGATTCAACATCGGAAAGAGTGAATTCCGCTTGAATACCGCTTTCAGCAGCTGCTTCTTTTGCTCTGCTCATCATTTCCTTACTAAAATCGACTGCCGTCACTTCAACGTCCTTAGGGTAAAAATGAAAGTTGGCTCCCGCTCCTACACCAACTTCCAGAACACGTCCCTTTGCGCAACGGATCAATTTTTCACGCCACTTTTTTTCCGATTGCTTCCTTCTTCTCATTTCGTATATTTTTGCTTGTTTGTCAAACTTTCGAATTAATTTCTCAGTGCTCATGTCATACACCCTCTTAAGATTCAGGCTTTGAACATCCTTAACAGGAGATCCGCGTGAAGCAGTGGCGGTTTAGTCGTATTCTGAACTTATTGCATCTCAATTCCCTGAATCATGGCAATGTATGCGATCCATTTTCAAATCAGTCCGAGCAGCGTTCCGCCTATCGCACCTATGATAACAACAACCCAAGGCGGTATCTTCCAAAAGACGAGCATCAAGAACAGAGTCGAAACCAAGGCAAAATCAGCAGGAGCCAGAATAGCCGTCGTCCACAGCGGGTTATATAATGCAGCTAACAAGATGCCGACGACCGCTGCATTAATCCCGATCAGCGCCCCCTGTACTTTAGGGCTTTTTCGCAAGGAATTCCAGAAGGGTAGCGCGCCTATGATCAACAGAAAAGCAGGCAGAAAGATGGCCGCTGTAGCGATCATAGCTCCTTTCACTCCGTTTATCATCGCACCTAAATAACCGGCAAAGGTGAATAACGGTCCAGGCACCGCTTGCGCCGCACCGTAACCGGCTAGAAAGTCTGCCTCGCTGATCCACCCTGTCGGTACGACTTCCCGTTCAAGCAGCGGAAGAACAACGTGACCTCCGCCAAATACAAGAGAACCTGCCCTATAAAAGCTGTCGAACAAGGACAGCCAGTCCGCAACACCAAATTGTCGAAGCAGAGGCAAAGCGATCAGGAGTCCAAAGAAAAGAGACAAGCAGATGACGGCAAAGCTGCGACTGATAGGAACTGACAGGTTCGGTGCTTCAGGTATTGCCGTTTTTCTGTATAACATAAGTCCAGCTATGCCCGCGACAACAATAAGCAGGAACTGGCTGAAAGCTGTCTGCCACAAGAGGGTGGCGGACGCTGCAATAATGGCGATTGTCGCTCTATTTCGGTCAGGGGTCAGTTTTTGTCCCATGCCAAGAACGGCTTGAGCGACAATGGCTACGGCGACGATCTTAAGGCCATGGATCCATCCTGCGCTTTCAATATCAAATCCCTGCAAAAGAAAGGCGAACAGAACCAGCGCGATGACAGATGGCAGCGTAAAGCCGAGCCAAGCAGTCAGCCCGCCAAGCAAACCGGCGCGAATGACACCAATCCCGATTCCGACTTGACTGCTGGCAGGACCGGGAAGAAACTGACAAAGCGCGACCAGATCCGCATAACTCCGTTCGTCCATCCATTTGCGGCGGCGTATGTATTCGTCATGAAAATAACCGAGATGAGCGATCGGTCCTCCGAATGAAGTGAGACCGAGTTTCGTGGATACGGCTAATACTTCCAGAAGGGCCCGAGGTTTGCTTTTGGGCTCATTCTGGACAGCGACATCATTCTTTTCCACGTTCTGTAATTCCTCCTTGTCAGTTCAGAAGAATACAACACCTAAATGACAGGGTCAGCTTGACTGGTGTTTTGATGCGATTTATGATCGAACCATCAGCCTCGTATATCTCGTAAAAATCAGGTGCGTATATCTTTTTCCGCGCATAACCTTTAAGTGCCTGGTTCGTATATCTTGGCTGAAAAAATCCAAGTTATGCGAGGACAAAGCGACAAAAGCGAAGTGGGGAATCAGCGAAATCCCTTATGGGACAAGGGTTTCAAGCATTTCTGAGGGAATAAAAAATGGCTCGCATAATGCGGTGTTAGATGAAGTAATTAGCCATCGCCGAGTTATCTAAATATAATTGTAGTAATTATTTTTACTTATCTCGATGTTTATTAGTTTATCTGCTTCTGCTATTGGAATACCGTTCGTATAAAATTTCGGGACTGTAAAATATTTTGTGTAAACTCTCAAACCTAAAACTATTACAATGGAGACAACGAAAGGTTGGGAGAACACATCATGAAATTACTACCAAAAGATCAACTCCGCCAGTTCATCAAAGAGAACAACTTGAAGACCGTCGAAGACGTGCAGAAAACGCTGAAGGATCTTTTTGCGGAGACACTCCAGGAAATGTTGGAAGCCGAACTGGAAACAGAACTCGGCTACGCCAAACACGATGTAAAGCATAAGGAGACTCACAACAGCCGCAATGGACATAGTAAGAAAACCGTAACGTCAGAGTATGGCGAGATCGAGATTGAAATCCCGCGTGATCGGCTGGGCGAATTTGAACCGATGGTGGTTAAGAAGCATCAAAGACAGGTCACCGGCATCGAGGATCAGATCGTATCGATGTATGCCAAAGGAATGAGTACGAGAGATATTCAGGAGCACCTGAATCAGTTGTACGGCATTGACGTATCGCCGGCGCTCATTTCGAACGTCACGGCGAAAATCATGCCGCTTATCAAGGAATGGCAGCATCGCCCTCTGCAAACGGTCTATTCCGTCGTCTTCATGGATGCCATTCACTTCAAAGTCAAGCAGGACGGGCAAATAATCAACAAAGCCGCCTACATGGTTGTAGGCATTGATTTGGAGGGCTACAAGGACGTACTGGGCATTTGGATTGGTGAGAACGAGTCTGCGAAGTTCTGGCTGAGCGTATTGACCGACCTAAGAAACCGCGGTGTACAAGATATTCTGATTATCTGCGTCGATAATCTAAAAGGATTCAGCGATGCCATTGCCGCATGCTACCCGCAGACGGAGATTCAGAAGTGCATCATTCATCAAATCCGCAATTCCATCAAATATGTATCTTACAAGGACTTAAAGAAAGTCACCGCCGCGCTGCGTCCCATCTATACCGCTCCAACGGAGGAAGCCGCTCTGCAGGAACTGGAACAATTCGAGGCGGTATGGGGCAGGCAGTATCCGCTGATTGTACGCTCATGGCGGAATAATTGGGATGAGCTCGCAACGTTCTTCAAATACTCGCCGGAACTACGCAAACTGATTTACACGACGAATATGATCGAAAGCTACCACCGTCAACTTCGTAAAGTCACAAAGGGGAAGAGTATCTTCCCCAACGACGAAGCGTTGCTCAAGATGCTGTATCTAGCGACAATGGACGTGCTTCGCAAGTGGACGGGACGCGTTCAAAACTGGGGACAAATCCTGCTGCAACTTACGGTACACTTTCCCGATCGCGTACATGTCCGCTAAAGGACTTTACATGGAGGAGTGGGCATGATAGGCTGGTTAGCCACGTGATGACCGCTTTCCAGCATCGCCCAATCGCGAGAAATCATGCCCACTGGAGGCTCCATGTCAAGTCCGGCACCAAACTTTGGCATAACCGAGTTTACACAAAATTCTTGACAGACTCAAAATTTCTTCTCAAGTGAAGATATCTTAACTCCATTTATCTTTGAAATTAAAGCTGGATTTGAACCATTAACGACCATGTTAAAAAGCGCGGCATCCATTATTGGCTCTACTGGATACGATTCAACGTCTTTATCAATAGCAATTAAGTTATATGATTTTAGAAATAAACAGAAAAACTCATTTAAACTCTCTATCCGAAAATTATCACAATAAATAAACTCCAATATTTTGTCATCCTCAAGAAAAGCTTTATTTCGAGTTTTTTCTGCTATTTGTATCGAAAATCTTAAGTCCCTATATAATCCTGTTGGTATATTAATTTGTACAGAATTTACCTCCACCAACCTATAATCATTACTAAAGTTTTTACGACAGATAGATACAATAACAGATTTCTTAGCCGGTGCAATTAGAGTTAATTTATAAATAACCTTAGAACCAAGAACTTAAAAAATCTCTTCTTTGATCTCGAATCTAATTCTGAATAATTAGTTCGTTCAAAATAATCATCCAAATTTTCAAGAATTTCAATGATCATGTCTGCTTCCCAGAAATCCTTGTCTTTAACACCTGTTAGATTGTACTTATTTATGATAAACGTCTTAAATTCCTGAAACGATGCGGTATTATTAAAAATGTCATCAGCATAGCCCTTACCAACAATATACTTATAAAACGCCTTCACTGATTCAACATGACTCTCCATTGTCTTTATAGTTTTAATCTTCCCGAGCCTATGATAATAACCGACCGATTCTATTAAATCTTCTTTAGTAATTGTAATTGGCTGATTTGCTTTTTCTATATTGTTGATGAAAGCAACAAACTTCGTCACATGGTTTCTATATGTTTCATCTTGACTTAAGTATTCATCTTTCCATTGATCAAGTAAATTCATATTCATTTTAATCACCTACTTATGGGTTTTATGTTATTGCTGATTATTTCATCTAACGTCTTTTTTGCGAACTTCATAAACTCGTCATGGCTTAAGTTATTCGCGAGGTAATTCAACTATCCTCCCTCTTTGTTCTTCTGTTTGCTTCCGTATTCTAGCGATTTCACAGTATTTCTGAACCGACTCAGCAGACGATTCGAAACTAGAATCAACCTGGTTAAGTTTATGGAGAAAAAGGGCGTACGCAAACAAGGGATTATTCTCCTTTGTTAAAATATGGTCGCACATTGGAGCTCCACATTGCACCTTTGCGGCTTACCCTCCCATGTCTCACAGAGTCCTTGTTTCGTCCCGTTTCATTCCATCGTTCTGCCTATCAAAGGGTGGAGACCAGTGGTTTGCTGCCCGGCAGGGTCGTTGCCCCAAGTAATAGTGTCGTACCGGTTTCTCCGTGCTTCGTTTGTCAGATGTTACTGTGAATCAGCTAGCTGTTAGGAAAACTTTAAAGAATTAAGCCGCATTCTGTAATCGTGCAATATGTACGGGTCCCAGCACTTTGGCTGGATCGTACGGTACCTTTTTTGCCCAAGTGTAAATAACACCCGTATGAGCCTGCAGCACAGTGCTATCACCGACTGCATGGCCTTGAGCAGATTTTGTGTTCTTTGCGTGTAGTATCTATGCAATTCCTGAAATTCCGCATTCTTTGCAATCTTTAATCTTACTTTATCGGCCTCTAAAATTACCCCTATTTTACTGGTTCAAAACCGAAATCAGTGCTTGACGAATTGATCGAAGGCTAAATATGGAAAAACATCTGCTAATCCTGTATTGTTGTAAGTCCTACCCAACAACAAAGAGGAATAAACAGATGCAAACTCAGTATATCAATGAAATGCTCGACTTACCAGAGCTGAAAATTAAACAAATTCTGTCCATCGATGCCGATGAACTTCACATAGAAGCTCTACCCGTGGACGCCAAGCAATGCTGTCCATGCTGTAAGTCCATTGAACATGTCGTCCGCAAGGGAAGAAATGAACCGCGGATCGTCCGGCATCTTTCCGTATTCGAAAAGCAAACCTACCTGCACGTGCCGTCGATTCGGATGTATTGTACGCGCTGTGAAGCCGGATTTGTGTGGGCGTACGAATTTGTCGGTCCCAAGCAGCGCTACAGCCGACTCTTTCGCTCCCAGACGGTCGAACAAGCGCTGGGGTCCACGGCCGCGCATAGCGCCCGGATGCAGCAAACACCGGCCAGTACCGTACAGCGCATGCATAACGAGGCGGTGCCAGTGGAGTGCGAGCGGATCTACGAACGTGTCTGGGAAGAAGCGCAAGAAACGTCCGGATTGGTTCTGGGGATCGACGACTTTGCCATCAAGAAAGGCCATACGTATAACACCGGCATTCACAACCTCAAAGGCGAGACGATGCTGGACTTGCTGCCCGGTCGAAAGCTGGAGGAACTGCGGGCGTATTCGCAAGAGCATCCTGGCTTCCTGCTGTTGAACCCGAAGGCGGTGGTCATGGATTTAGCTCAGGCGTATCACACGTGGATTCGCGAGTGTTTTCCAAAAGCGATTCGCATTGCCGATCGTTTTCATGTTCACGGTTACGTCATCGAAAGCGTGCAGGCGGTTCGGAAAACCGTGCAGAACACCCTGTCGCCACGGGCGAAGGCTTATCTGAAAGCGAACCATCGGTTGCTCAATCCGCCAGCGGAGTCGCTTGATGAAAAAAGCCGCGAACGTTTGGAAACGCTGCTCCATTACTCCCCTCTACTGCGCGGCGTGTGGGAATGGAAAGAAGCATTTACGACGTGGTACAACTGCTCGCCGAATCTTGCCATTGCCCAATTGGGATTTGAGCGTTGGTGTGAGCAGGGCGATCGGATTGATCACCCCGCCGTCCAAAGCACCCTGAAGACCATGCGCAACTGGAAAGAGGAGATCGTTAACTACCATCAATGCCGCTGGACAAATGCGACTGTAGAAGGCCGCCACAATCGCATCAAAGCCTTTCAGCGCCGCCACTACTTTACACGAAATCGCAGTCGCTATAAGGCTGGCATTCTGATCGAATGCAACCGACATCGGATGTTCGGCTAATTGTCAAGCACTGATTTTGAGATTGAGCCATTTTACTAGCATGTTTTACCTCAAGATGTAAAGGACAAGGGATACCTCATGTCCGAAGTTTATACTTACCTTTATGCCGTCGAAAACTCCATCAGATTATTTAGTCTGCAAAAAGAAGTATGGGCCTGATTATTATGATAAAATATCTATACCTTCAGCAACTCAAAAAACATTAAATCAAAGAATAATCGATGCGTTTTCTAAGAAGTGGCTCAGTATACGAGGAGATTCAAAGCTCTTTTACCTAGACTTCAAAGATCTCGCTACGATAATAAATAAAAACTGGGACATTTTCAAAGATTACTTCCCCAGCCAAGATTTTATCATACCAAAAATTAAGGAAATGGCTGATTGCAGAAACCTGATAGCACACAATAGCTTGATTGATGAAACGGAAAGAAACGTAATTAAGACCTACTATAACGTTATCTTAAAGCAGATCTCAAGCGTGTTTAACTAACTTGCATAAAAAACGAAGATCTCAGGCTGCTTAGTCTCGCATGAGATCTTCGTGCGTTTTGGTAAGTAAATGTGGCTCCATTATGTTACTCCCTGATGAGCGACACACAGCACTCCACATGTGATGAGTAGACAGTGAAAACATGTGTCCAGCAGAAGTGGGAGTATTCGCAATGCTCTATAATTTTTACGCAATTTACTATACCAACAATTTTGCCGTTAAACAAAATAAAAAAGCACTTTCAAAGAGTGCTAAAAGGGAGAAATTATTTTATTGGTTATTGGATTACCCCACACAATCGAGAGTGAGCCATGTAATCGATAATCTTAACTACAAACAGTGCAATAAAACCTGTCACAGTAGCAATTTCACCAACCATGGACATCACCTCCCGAATGCTAACTATTATGCCATGTCCCCGATTGACATTAGTTTCCAATCTCTCGATTGGATGGGGCGGGACAAAATCTTTATATCACATTTTTAGGTAACTGTGCAAATAGTTTTCAAGGCAGCGTAGAGTATAGAACTTCATATTTTTCCTTTCATTTGCTTTATATAAGCCCCTAATCAGTTTATGTTCAGGAAATTTATCCAACAAAATTTTAAGATTCAAGTGGTTAAACTTCTTTGTTGATAAGTGTAAAACCCTATATGTGAAAATATTCTTATTTTCAACAAGTTGTGTTAGCACTTTTTTAAGTTCACTACTCACCTCAATTTTGGATACTGTTTCAATACTTCAACCCCATGACTTAGATCAAGGTTTTTTACATTTTCAAATGATGTGTTTACAAATATTACATTTTCAAATTTCGCATTTCGAAAATTACAGCCATCCAAAAGCGGCCCAACAAAAATGGTATTTTTGAATGATGCCCCTTCAAAGTTACTTTTCCTGAGATTAGTCCCTAAAAAGTCTACGCCGTCAAACTTGGCTTTTTTAAAATAACATGAAGTTAATATAGCACCTCTAAAATTCACATTATTAAACACTGCATTATTAAAGTTAACCTTATATGATCTACTCTTACAAAAGTACAAAAAGCTATATTTTCTCCCGATTTTCATTGTTTTGAAGGAATTCAGTCTATAAGTTATTATTCTCTTTTCGGACATATGGACACCTACTACAAGTAATTTACAAGTATTGTAATTATAGCAGACTAAAAGTTTGCTGAACACAACTTTACTAATTACCCGCCCTTGGCAGGTTTTCACACTAAATCCAGTTTATTGATGTGGCAGCCGTTCGCTTCGCTCACGTCTGCTCACATGCGGGCTTCGCTACGCTACGCCCGCTGAGTTTGGGGAGAGGTTATTATTTTCTTCGGTTGGGAGAAACACAGGTGGGTAAGGAAACATTATTCCCCCTTAAAAAAGAGGGGAACTGGAAACACATGTGGGTTGAGGTTTCCTGCATGACATCAGACGCGCTCAGGTACGGCTTTACCGCGTTTATGATGAATCATAAGTCTGTCATGAATCCCTCGCCTGTGGCGACCGTGACGGGGCTACGTTCAACGTAGAATCTGAGGAAGAAGCACAACTTCAATGGCGAGAAAAATACGCTGTAAAGCACTTATCCCCAAAAACGCTTTACACCTATGAGCAGAACCTAAGAAACAGAATTTTGCCGGCTTTCGGTCATTTGAAGCTGGACGAGATCAAGCCGCTCCATATTGTGGATTATTTGCAGTCGCTCGAGCAGGACGGAGGCAGAAATGATGGGAAGCCAGGCGGTTTGTCATCAGGAACCATTCAGTATGACCACAGGATTATCAAAAATATCCTTTCTCGCGCCGTCGAGTGGAAACTCATTAAGAGCAATCCGGCGGCCGGCGTCAAAAAGCCCAAAGTTGAACACAAGGTAAATATGCCCTATGATGAACACGAAGTCGAGCAGCTCCTTCAAGCTCTCCAAAACGAGCCATACCACTGGCGCATGATGGTTACGCTGGCGCTCACGACTGGCCTACGCCGCGGTGAGCTCCTTGGCCTGGAATGGAAACATATCGACTGGAAAAACGGCCTTATAAGTGTTGAGCAAACGCTCATCATAGCGCTTAAAGGTGAAATCATCGTCAAGGAGCCGAAAACTAAAAATTCAAAACGGAAAGTTGCGCTGCCGCCATCAGTCTTGGAAGAGCTGCGGGACTATTACGCCTATCGCGTCAAGGAGCGGGACAACTTGAAAGATGCTTGGAAAGGCTGTAAGGATCAGGACGGGAATGAACGACATTTTGTTTTCAGCCATCCGGATGGCACACCATTCCACCATGAGAGCCCTTATCTATGGTTCCGCCAATTCATCAAAAAGAATGGCTTGCGGTACATTCGCTTTCATGATCTGCGCCATACATCGGCCACGCTGCTTATCAATCAAGGCGTACACGCGAAAATTATTTCCGAGCGACTTGGTCACGGGAACATAACCACAACGATGAATATATACGGTCATGCGTTGCGATCGGCTGACCAGGCCGCCGCCGAAAAATTTGAAAAGCTATTTTCCAGCAAACGCAAAGCATAAAATTAAGACGCTGCGGGATTTCCCGTTAGCGTCTTTGCTCTTCATTCGCTCAAATTGTTATCTTTTCGTTTCATTTATCGCCAATTTTAACATCAATTTAACATCAATCAGGCTTTAGTAAACCTAAAATCCCTTGTATATCAAGGAAGCTACGCATTCGATATGTACCGTATGCGGGAAGCAATCTGATTCCCGCGGCATCTGTTATAGTCGCTTAATATCGCATAAATTCAATGTTCTTGCAGTCAGTTACCTTAGTAATCTTCGTCTTTACTAGACTTTATCACGAATTTTTGCGGCAGTTTTACGGCAGGTACCATTCTTAATTTCAATGTAGTGAAATTTAATTAGAACACCCGCTCAACAGAGTGGGTGTTTTCATTTAATGGTTGTTTCAACAAAAGATGCCGCGGCAAAATCTCATTCGTAATAAAAAAAGATTTATATCAAACGTATGTTCCTATATAATAGAATAGTCGTATATTCCCTCTATTCAACACAAGTAATTTTCAGTTATATTAAAATGATAGGGACTGTTTACTAAGAAACAGCTCTTGGGAGGTCATGCTTAGATGAGTGTACGAACATTAAATATTGAGGATATTCAAAATGAGTCATTCTACGAAAATTTCGAACGCCCTTTTAACGTTATAAATGGTAATTTACAGTCCGCTACATATAGAGCTTTAGTTAATTTTACAGGGAGCGTAAACTACCCTCGGCATAGGTGGTTTTATTATCGTGAAGGTTTTTCACCAGAGCTTGTACAAGCCTTGTTAGATGAATTTAATGTTCCCCAAGAAGGATTTATTTGTGATCCTTTTAGTGGTGCTGGTACAACACTGTCTGTTGCACATGAGAGAAATATCCGCTCAGTTGGCTTTGAAGTTAATCCCTTCTCTTCTTTTGTTAGTCTTGTAAAAACAAGAAACTATACCGAAGAAGAGTTAGTTCTATTAGAAGAGATAAGTATTAAGCTCTCTAATTACAAGAAAGATATTTATAAATTCACTCCGCCTGAGAACGAGTACTTGTCGAAGATATTCGATGAAGATATTTTGTTAAACCTCTTGATGTTCAAAGATTTTATCAATCAAATCAGTAACAAAAAGGTTAGAGATCTCTTCTTCTTGGCTTGGCTTAACTCCTTAGAACCGGTTGCTAAATATAGAAAGGCAGGAAATGGTTTAAAAATTAAAACCAAGATCCACGAGCAACAATTATTTGATTCACGAGAGTTAATTCTTAATCAAATACAAAACACTTTAAAGCTTATGAAGGAAGACTTGAAGAACACAAGGACTTTTGGCTTTGAGCCAGATGTTTATGAAGAGTCCGCCATGGAGCTTAATAAATTTATATTACCAAATCAACTCGACGCTGCTATCTTTTCACCTCCCTATGCCAATTGCTTTGACTATACAAAGATTTATTATATGGAATTATGGATGGGGGACTTTGTTAGAGATCGAGACGATCAAAAAGAAGTTCGAATGAAATCTGTCCGTTCACATGTACACGCTACTTGGCCGTCGAGGCATGAAAACTATTACTTACCGGAACTTCATGACATGTTATTACCTGCTGTAAAGTCTCAAAAGCTTTGGACAAATAGAATTCCTGATATGTTAAAGGGTTATTTTGAGGACATGAATGTAGTTTTAACGAATCTATACGAAGCACTTCGTCCGGGAGGATCATGTGCAATTGTGGTAAGTAATTCTGCATATGGCGGAATTATTATTCCTACTGATACTATTTTAGCAGCTAGTGCGAAAAATATCGGCTTTGATGTTAAGGAGATTGAAGTTGAGAGACTAATAATAACTAGCTCACAACAATATAAGTAACTGAGAATTTACGTCGTTTCTTAAGGGAAAGTACGGTTAAGCTGCAAAAACCAGCATTATAAGCTTTAAGGAGGCTACAAAATTGCAAGCACCAGAGATTAATTATGTCCCAGAACTACCACTTCAAATAGAACCGAATGCAACTTATGAAATAGCTGCAAATAAATCCATAGTAGTGGGTTATAGTCACAGATTTTTTAACAAGTACCCAGCAAAATATATTCCTCAGATTCCAAGATGGGCAATCCAAAAATACATGAATGCAGATAAGGATGGTGTCCTTGACCCTTTTTGTGGTTCAGGAACAACCTTGGTAGAAGGCTTGCTACAAGGAAAAAACGGATTTGGAGTGGATGTTGATCCTTTTGCTCGATTGTTAACTAAGGTAAAAACTCGACCATTTACAAAGGAAGAATTAAAAAAGCTCGATCAGGTAATATTAAATATTCAGCAGCGTGTCAATGATCATGTTTCATTGTATTTAGATCCCCCTCCAATACCAGACATCACAAAGTGGTTCCGAGAAGATGTAATTGAAAAGTTAATTGCTTTAAAGCAAATTATTTTAGAAGAAACAGGCGGAGAGGGTCCACACTTTGATTACTTGAATATTGTACTTGCTGGAATAATTAGAAGAGTATCTAATGCTGAAAATGGATCGCCAAAGCCTTATATTTCCACCAGATTTCCTAAGGAACCGGAAGACCCATTCTTATATTTCTTTAAAATGCAAAGTCTATACCGAGAAGCATTAGGCGAATTTTCTCTAAGTATGTTAGGCTCAATACATACTTTAGATAATAAACATCCAAGTGTAAAATTAATTGGGACGGATGCTAGAGACTTTAATCTAGACCGTAAGGTATCACTTGCTGTTACATCTCCACCATATATTAATGCCTTTGATTATGTGCGTAGTCTGAAGTTCGAGAATCTATGGTTAGGATTGGCCGATCCAGATGATTTACTCGAAATAAGAAGGCAACATGTTGGAACAGAGACTTTAGGTGCCCGCGGCAGAGCTGACGATTTAAATGATGAATTTAATGTACCTGTTTTGGACCAGGCAATAACTCAGCTCACCGAACTTGATTCCAAGAGAGCCCTTATTGTAAGTGCATTTTTCCGGGATATGCAAAGAAATCTTCAGAATGTATACAATGTTTTAGAGGATGGCGGAAATTACGTAATTGTGATTGGAGATAGCACGATTAGAGGAATTGAAATACCAACGGCAGATATACTCGCTGTATTTGGAGAAAATATTGGATTTACTTTAGAATTGAAATTCCAATATGTAATTAGGGATAGATATCTTCATATCCCTCGGGGAGATAAAGGTGGGCTAATTAAACTAGATCGTATCATCGTCTTACGTAAGTAATGTTGCATCATAAAGAGCAAGGGGAGCCATGGATGACCCCTTGCTCATATTTTTTTCATAATCGTTTCGATAAATCTGTTTATGGAATCTTCTAGCATACTGAAGCTAGCAAGCCATACATCATTGTTTTCTTCATTCTGAGGAGTTTTATTAATTCCGGACCAAACAGCGAGCAATGCCTTTGGGCTTTGGTTTAGTGCTCCTTTGAAGTCAGATAAATAGGACAGTACATCATGGACCCCTTCACCAATATACCCTCTTTCCTCAGAGTATTTAACCTCTATTAACGAATTTAGTATAGATTTCCCTTGACTAGTTTCTTTTTCAGCGACAATTATTATATCCGGTCGTCTTGTGCTTACAGTATTCTGGGTATACGATTTTAGTATATTTATATAGTCACTATTCTGGGAAAAGCTTTTCGGAACGTGCTGATAATACAGAAAAATATTAATGTTATTTGAAAAATGGTAGGTAAAAATTGTTTTATGCTCTGCTCTAAGGATGGTTATTTCCCTGCTACCATTAACTTTTTTTCGTATTTTTTCAAGCACCGAAATAACTTCAAAAAATACAGCAAACTCATATAGCGTCTCAGCACTCTGAGGGCTTATTATTTGTTCTTTGAGAACCTTAAATAAGGTATCCTTCTCTTTAAGTACAAACAAGTTGTAGTAAAGTAACCCAAGTTCGGAAAGCTTTCTATAATATTTACTTCTATTCTTTGATGCAGCCTGTATTAATTTATAATTGAGATGGCTTGGGCATGTAACTTCTTTTAAATGCGGATGTAGTCTAATTTTTTTAACTATACTAAAGACCTTATCTAAAATGCTTATCCAGCCCTCTGCTTGTCCGGGAGCTATATTATATGCTCTAGGTATACTGTCGTATAGGGAACTAACTATGAACTTTAAGAGTTGATTAGACGATGTATCATAAACTTTACTAGAGGGACGAGTAACAAACATCGTTCGGTCTGCAAAACCGTTAGCAGCTCTTCTTTTGAAAGTTTCTCCCCAATCTACAGATCCACGTATTATTCCTTTACTTTCAATTATCTCCTGTTGAGTCACGCGGTCTAAATTTTTCAACAGATGGTTTAGTAAATCTATTATCCCTTCCCTGTAACATTTAATAATGAAATGAATAATTGCCAAGTCATTAAAGTCAGTTGCTTTTAAATCTGCCTCAAACGCCAAAGCAGACGAAACGCCTGAAAGCAACTCACTCTTACGATATAGGTTCAAACCAAGGTATGTTGATTGGATGCGTGACAGAATAAGATTTCGTCTAAATGCTAATCTTTTGGTTTGTATAAAGTCGTTACTTATAGGAAACGCCTCACTTTTATACTTACGAG